>JAPOQV010000500.1 GCA_026710565.1 Spirochaetaceae bacterium
AGCTCCCGCAGAAGCGGCTCGTCGCCGCGGCGGGGGGGGGCGACCATCGCCCCGTGCACCTCGGTCAGCTCGCCGGCCGGCCTCGTCCCCCCCCCGCCGCGCCCCAGCTCGTCGACTAGGTAGCGGCCGCCGGCGCCGCCGATCACGCTCCGTACCGTAGCGGGAGCCTGCGCCAGGAGCTGCGTGATGCGCTGCCCCGACGGCAGCGTCTCCTCCTTCACACCGCGGACCGCCGCGACCGCCGTGGCCACGGCGGCGACCTCGGAGACGGCCAGCCCCGCGCCGGCCGGCGGCGGTGCGTTCTGCAGGATGATCGGCAGGCCGCCTTCCGTCGCCACCCGTGCGAAGAATGCGATCAGGCGGTCACGGTCGCTCCCGAGGGCCGGTGGCGCCATGACCATGGCAGCGGTCGCGCCCAGGCGCCGGCCGTGGGAGGCGAGGGCCGCAGCCGCCCACGGATCGTCGGCGCTGGCGCCCACGATCACCGGCAGCCGGCCGCGCGTGGCGTCGGCGACCGTTTCCAGGGCGGCAGTCCGTTCTTCGACGGTCAGCAGGTCGAACTCGCTTGCCACCCCGGGATAGACCAGTCCGTCGGCGCCGGCGTCGACCGCATAGTCGACCAGCCGGCGCAGCGACGCCCCGTCCACCGCGCCGCCGTCGGCCGTGAACGGGGTGGCCAGCACCGGCAGCGTGCCGGAGGCCACCGCGTCGGCGGCTCGCTGTATGACGAAGGCCACGACGCATGAGAACATGACAGATGGTGGGCGCGCTCCACCAGTGTCGGCAGACAACCTCAGGAGAGCATCGATGATCGAGCGCTATCTCGTGATGCCGCGGGGCATCAACGTCGGGACCCGCAATCGGGTGCCGATGGCTGAGCTCAGGTCGAAGTTGGCCGATGAGGGCTATGCCGGCGTGGCTACCGTCCTGCAGAGCGGCAACGTGGTTGTTTCCACAGATTCGGATCGTCCCGACGAGATCGCCGCGGCGCCATGCAGCGATTGCTCAGCGACGAGTTCGACGTCGACGTTCCCTGCGTCGTGCGAACTGCGAACCAGGTTCTGCGGGTGCTCGAGCGCAATCCGTTGCAGGAGATCGTCTCCGACCCTTCGCGCTACCTGGTGAATTTCCTTTCGAAAGAGCCCGATCGCGAGGTCGCAGGGGCGTTGCTGGAAGAGGACCACAGCCCCGAGGCCATCGCGATCGAAGGTTCCGAGGCATACGTCTGGACTCCGGACGGCGTCAAGGCGATGACCCTCTCGTATGCGTACCTCGAGAAGCGGTTCGGTGTCGTCGCCACGGCGCGCAACTGGAACACCCTGGAGAAGATCGTTGGCAAGTTCTGATCGCTGGCAGCTCGATACATGAGCACGACGTTCGCCTTTGTTCCGGCGCGCGACCGGCCCGTGTGGAGCACGGCGCCGCTCTGCACGCGCATGGTGTCACCGTACCGCGACCGCGCTGGCCAGGTGCACATCTTCGCCGACTCGTTCGACCCGAGCGAGCCGGGCCGGTTCCAGGACCGGCTGAGCTCCTGGGCGGCGGTACAGCGCTACTACTCGACCGCCGACTTCGAGCGGTTCGACGACCACGGCGTGGTGGTCGAACGCGGGCACTGGAGCGGCGATCCGGCCACCTCGGACGCCGACTGCGTAGGCGCCGGCAGCCCCGGCGTGACCGTGGCCGGCGATCAGGTCCTGCTGTTCTACGCCGGCCGCGGGCCGGCCGATCCGTCCGGGCCGTTCGAGCACACCATGAACCGCGCCGACCTGCCGGGGCAGATCATGCTGGCCATCGCGCCGGCGGATGCAAACGGCGCGCCGGCCGGCCCATTCGTGAAGCAGGGCGCGGTCACCGACCATGCCGCACCGTGGCGCTCGATCCGGCACGACGACCCGCGGCCGGTGGTCATCGAGGACGAGATCCTGCTGTTCTTCAAGGGAATTGGGCCGGGCGACACGTACGCCAACCGGGTG
>JAPOQV010000501.1 GCA_026710565.1 Spirochaetaceae bacterium
CCACGCGGCCCGGCGGGGGGCGGGGGGCGCTTGAGGTCGGCGGGGTGGGTCGGCGCGAGCGAACCAACCAGAGCGCAAGCCGTCGACACTACCCAGCTCGCCGGCGTTGATTCCACCCACGGATTTGGTCTAACATCGGGATGTGCCAAGAACGCAATGTCCTGGTTGTGGCCACGACGGAAAGGAGGGGAAAGAATGGTGAGAATTGGACAGGCAGACCTGATGGAGCACTATTCTCTCCTCATTCCGAAGGGTGCGACGGCGCATATTCCCGTGAAGGTTAGCGGTTGGCAGTTTGATTTGGAGATCGAATTCGACGACGCGTCGGACGAAGCAGGAGTAACCGTGTCCCCAAGCGGCGCGGGTGCAACAATCACATTCCGCAAGTGGAACAATGGCCTCGGTACGGCGCTGACAAAGCCTGTAACATTAGCTGCTCTGCAGAACGGACGGAAACTCGCTTTCATGGCGAGCAACTACGCAATCGGGACCACGAACAAGCTTGACCTGCAGCTTCTTCTGCAAGAAGAGTGACGAGCGATGCCGGACGAGAAGGGGTTCATAAGCGGCAGCCATGTGCCGGTAGACAGTCTGCACGAGAACGTGAGTCAGGTCGTTATCGTGACAACCGAAGACAGGCTGAGGAACATCCTCAACGACTACGAACGCACTCTCGACAACAAGAAGCCGTGGATTGCCGTGATGAGCGTTTTTCTTACCCTTGTTACGACGCTCGTCACCAGTGAGCCGACTGACTTCTTGCTGTCGAAGGAAGCGTGGCGCATCGTGTTCGGCGGGGCCGCAGTAGCATCTTTTTTCTGGCTGGCCAGCTCCGCAACAAAGGCGATTGCGGCCTGGCGCCATCCGATGTCTATCGAAGACGTCGTACGGAGAGTCAAGACGAGCCCACAATGAACTGGCGAGCGCTCGGCTGATCGACACATGGCTGTGGTCGGCGAGATCGGCTTTCCGCGCCGCATCGGCAACACGACCCCACGGCCGCTGTCCCCCACCGCTGACGATCACCACGAGATCGACAGGGCGGCGCCGACGCGCTCCCTCGAAACCAGCGGCGAGATCGCCATGCGCCGCGGTTCGCGGACATACAGGTCCCGCAACCTCTCCGAGCGGAGGCTGTCGAGCGTCGCACCGATCAGCGCTCCGGCCAAGCCGGTCAGGGCGGGCGGCGCTTGGCTGGCCTCTTCTGAGCCCGTGCCGATGAAGGCCGCCAGCAGCCAGGGAGTGGCACCCACCGCGAACCCGAGCACTGCGCCGTCCGCGATCGGATCGTTCCAGCCCTGCCGCACACGCCGGACGCGGGCCTCGTCCAGCTCGATCCTGCGGCCACCCGCGAACACGCTCAGGGAGGCCGGCGAGATGTCGACGAGCTGGCCGGTGATCACGTCCCCGGACGGGGAAGTGATCACCACGACGCTCCTTCCGATCTCGAGCAGCTCCGCGAGCTCGCGGAAGGAGTCAACGGGCTGCGCCGCAGCTGGGACGGCCGCGAGTGCGATCATGAGGACGGTTCTCAGCAACACCGCGCACCGCCTTGTCACCAGCCGGTCGACCAGGCGGCTCCGACCCCGCCCTACGTCGAAGCTGTAGACCTCCTCGTCGACGAACCCTCCCCCGCCAAGGAACACCTCCGCCCTGGTGCCGCCGCCCTGCGCGGCGGCCGGGGCGGCGATGAGCGTGAACGCCGCGGCGCCGACGGCTCTTCCGCATCTCATCAACCCACCTCCTAGCTGAGGGGACCCTGCCGCGGCTCGGGAGCCGGCGGGACACCTCGACTGGAAGTGCGCGAGCGGGGCGCGGAACGGCTCGTGGCGCATCTTGCATCGTCGCTGCGCCTCTCGCCGCCGGTAGGGCCACCGCCCGCCGGGGCGGCGGC
>JAPOQV010000502.1 GCA_026710565.1 Spirochaetaceae bacterium
CCTCGGCGTCGGTTCAGCGCGTGCTTGATCAGCCACCAGCGGCGCCGCGTGCAGTGGATGCAGCGCTGCGACTCGGCGTGCACCATCCGCCCGCAGGTCCCGGCCTCGCTGGGCAGGTCCACACCGACGCAGCACAGCTTGCGGGCCTCGCGGGCGCGGCGCATGTGCTCGCGGTTGGCGATGCGTTTACGCAGTCGCCGCAGCAGTTGCCGGTGCTTCGGGCGGAGCATGTTGATGAGCGTCATCGTGTTGTTCTCCAGGGGATGGGCCCGACCAAGGGACGGCTGGCGTTGGCGGCGCCCGGCAAAGCGTGTGCGCCGCGGGTGCGCCGTCCAGCCGCTTCAGGCGTCGAGCGTGTGTGGGGTGATGGCCCGACAGGGCCGGTGCGTGGCGAAGGCCGGCGTCAGGGACGCAGCGTCGCGCGCCGCGAGGATGAACGCCGAGGCGTTGGTATGTCCGCCCGCGTCGTTCCCCTTGCCGCCGATCCGACCTGACTCATTGTCGCCCGTTTCCGCTCTCTCTCCCGGGGTTCGTTCTTGCGCGCCGACTCCGGGAGGCGCGCCGGGCCGGCAGGCTGGTGGGGAGGGTGTGGAAGTTCAGGCGCAGCGCGCCTGCCCGCGCGTCGGTCTTCCGGACATACGTTCCCATCTGGCTGCGGGGCATCGCTGGCAGGTTCCGGAACCACCTTGCCACCGGGACCGGAATGGGCTGACGGCGGCTCGGGGTTTCAGCCTCAGCCCCGCGCTGGCCATCCTGCTGGCGGTAAACGCCGCGAGACCTTGGCGTAACCGAGACGAGAAAGAGACGTTCGAGCGGTGCCGCCAGCGGTTCAAGATGGCTGCGCTTCCGGTTCCATCAGTGGCTGTAACCGCCCGGGTCCCATTCCGGGTCGTCCGCGCGTTTCCGCGCCTGCTCTTCTGCCGTCCCCAGGGCGGGCTGCGGCGGCGTCGGAGCCTGCGGCGGCGGCTCGTGGTCCGCGTGCCGTACCGGCCGGTCAGCGATATCGAGCACTTCCCGGCACATGCTCCGGACCTGCTGCACGACCGCCGGCAGGGCGGCGAGCACCACACGGCCGCCGATGCGTTGCTTGGCGTCGCCGCTGAGCGGAAGCCACCGTTGCGCCTGCTCCTTGGCGGCTTCGGCACGGAACGCGGGCATGTGGAACGCCACCTCCGCGGCGCTGCGCTTCTCCTCGTCGTAGCGGTGGCGGGAGGCCAGGGCGGTCAGCGCCTTCACGGCCACGTAGTCCGGCCAGTCGCCAGCATTCAACATGCGGATCAGGGCTTTCATGGGGACATTGCTCATGGCGAGCACGCCCTTGTGGCGTGGCAAGCATTCCGCTTCCAACATCTTCCCCAGCGCATCCAGGTCGAGCCTGCCGGCGATTGCGGCGGTGGTCTGCGCGGGTTCCGGAGCCGACCGCGCGGGGGCCGTCGTTACCGGCGCCGGCTGACCCGCGCCGGACGCCGGCGATTGCTGTCTGACCGGCTTGACCAGGCCGAGCCGCTGCAGCAGCCTCTCGACCTGAGCGTGCAGCCAATCGAACAGCCGCTGCACCAGCTCCGGCGACGACGGCGGCTCCGCCCGTTCGGCGGCCAGCGCCCGGACCCGCGCGCGGTCCGACAGCCGCTGCGACACGGCCCGCGCCTGCGTTGCGCTCTCCGGGAACCGCGCGCCCGCTTGCCGCCACGCCGCGCTCGGCGTATCCGGGAACGCCTGCTCGGCAGCGACCACGACCTCGTGCTTGGCGCCGGCCGGCTGCCTGCGGTCGACATCCTGCTCGGCCCTGTCGAGCGCGATGTCGACGTCGACCGGCCGGGTCCCCGTCTGCCGCCACGCCGGCTTGTGCGCGTCGAGCGCCGTGAAAAATGCCGCGTCGCCGCCGGCGGCCGCGAACAACCGCGTCAGGCGGGCGGCGCGCCGCTCGGCCGCCTGACGCCGGCGCTCGGCCACGGCCGCCTGACGCAACCCCTCGGCCCGCTCGATGACCCGGCCCCGTTCGGCCAGCGTCTCCGGTTCCCGGTCCGCCTCGAGGATCTCCAGCCGGCCGCGGCGCAGGAAGGCCTCACCCGCTTCGTCGGTCCGGATCTGTTGCTCGCGACGATCGCAGTCGGCAGAGAGTTCGGTCTCGACGCTGGCGAGCACCTGGGCGCGAGCGCTGGCGCTGCGTGCATCCCCCCAGCCCG
>JAPOQV010000503.1 GCA_026710565.1 Spirochaetaceae bacterium
CCGCGCGGCAGCGGTTCCTCCAGCCAGCCGACGCCGAGCTCGTGCAGCTCGCGCGCCGTCTCGCGCGCCCGGGTGTAGTCCCCGGCCGGCCGTGGCGAGCCGGATCCTGCCCCGCCGGCGAGGTTGGCGTCGACCAGGATGTCCATCGAGTCGCCGACCCGCTCGCGAACCGCCTGCACCATGGCTATGTCCTCGGCCATGGTCGGCCGTGCCGTGCGCAGCTTGATCGCCGTAAAGCCCTCTTCCTGATAGCGCGCCGCGTCATCGGCCAGCTCGGCGTCCGGCTTGCCAACCACCGGCGAGACGTAGGCCCGGATCCGGTCGCGGCAAATCCCCCACAGGCGCGCCAGCGGCTGGCCGGCCTCCTTGCCGAGCAGGTCGCACAGTGCGAGGTCCACCGCCCACGCGGCGGCCGCCTCGATCGCGGGCGCATGCGCCTGCAGCCACGCGCTGTCGGCGCCGAGCAGGGCCGGCGCCACCGCCCCAACGGCATCGCGGGCATCGCCGCCCATCGCGCCGTAGCCCACCGCTCCCTCCGCGGTGCGGATCCTGACCAGCGTCATGACACGCGACCGCTCCAGCACCTGCGGCGGCGACCACGCCTTGCGGTACGGCCGGGGGTGCGGCAACTCGACGACGAAGGGGTCGACGGCGGTGATCTTCATCGCGGCCCATCGTAGCCCACCGCACATCGTCGCCATGAGCCTGCCGGACTTGCCGCGCATGCGGCGGGTCCGACAGACTCATGGCCCGCGGCGGGGATGGGCCGGAAACGGAGCCGCAGGCGACGATTCCGGGGCGATCATGCGCGCGACAGCGTCCCACGAAGGAGATAGACGAATGGCCTCAACGCAAGCGAGCGGCATGGATCACCGCCCAAGGGGCGAGTACCGGCGTGTGGTGGAGCCCGGCGAGTTCCCGATCGCCGCGATCCACATGGCTCACAACCACCTGCGCTCGATGTGCGCGGCCCTGGTCGGCGCCGGCGCCGAGGTGCGGGTCATCCACGACCCCAGCCCGGAAAAGCTGGCGCTGCTCCGGGAGGACTTCCCGGACGCGCGCGTGGCCGCCAGCGAGCAGGAGGTGCTCGACGACCCGGAGGTCAGGCTGGTCGCCGCCGCCGCGGTGCCGAACGAGCGCGGCGCCGTCGGCGAGCGGGTGATGCGCGCCGGCAAGGACTACTTCACCGACAAGTGCCCGTTCACCACCCTGGCGCAGCTCGAATCGGCCCGCACGGTCGCCGCCGAGACCGGCCGCAAGTTCATGGTCTACTACGGGGAGCGGCTCCACAACGAGGCGATCATCCGCGCCGGCCAGCTCATCGATGACGGAGCGATCGGCCGCGTGGTGCACCTGGCCAGCTTCGGCCCGCACCGGCTGGAGGCGCACAACCGGCCCGACTGGTTCTTCCGCAAGGAGCTCTACGGGGGGATCATCTCCGACTTGGGCTCGCACCAGGCGGAGAAGTTCCTGCACTTCGCCGGGTCCGCAGGCGCGCGCGTCCTTTCGAGCTCGGTCGCCAACTTCGGGAACCCGGAGTACCCGGAGCTGGAGGACTTCGGCCAGACCACGCTGGCCGTCGACGGCGCCACCTGCTACTTCCGCGTCGACTGGTTCACCCCCGACGGCCTGCGCTCCTGGGGCGACGCACGCACCTTCGTGATGGGCACCGAGGGATACCTGGAGGTGCGCGCCCACGTGGACGTGGCGCGCGGCGACGGGCCGGTGCTGAACCTCGTGGACGGCCAGGGCGAACGCACCGTGGAGGTGGGCGCCAGCGGCTTTCCGTTCTTCGGCGGCCTGATCCTGGACTGCCTGGAACGGACCGAGAACGCCATGACCCAAGAGCGCGCTTTCCTGGCCGCCGAGCTGTCCCTGCAGGCGCAGGCGCAGGCCGTGGATCTCACGCCGCGCTGACGGCCGGCGGGCAGGCGGCGGTCAGGCCGGCCTGCGCGGATCGTTGATCGCCGCTTCGGGGACCCCGCCTTCCAGGGCGGTACGCACGCGCTCGGCCACCTTGGTCTTCAACTCGACCACCGACTCCTCCGTGTAGTAGGCGTGGTGGTCGGAGAGGATGACCGTGTCCAGCTCGCGCAGCGGGCTGTCGGCGGCCAGCGGCTCCGTTTCGAACACGTCCAGCGCCGCATAGCCGAGGCGGCCCGTCCGCAACGCATCGGCCAGCTCGGGTTCGTCCACGATCCCGCCGCGGGCGGTGTTGACGATGATCGCGGTCGGCTTCATCAGCGCCAGCCGCGCGCCGTCGATCATGCCGCGCGTCTGTGCCGTCAGCGGCGTGTGGATCGACACGAAGTCAGACTGGCCAAGCAGATCCTCGACGCTCGCCGGCTCCGCGCCGGCGGGCCCCCCCACCGCCGGGGCCCCTCTTCGCTTTCGGCCCCCCACCCCTGTACAGACCCCGCCCCGACAGTTC
>JAPOQV010000504.1 GCA_026710565.1 Spirochaetaceae bacterium
CCGCCGCACGCGACCCTTACAGGTTCCTGCTCATGCGGGCTGGGGCGCCTCCTCGGGGAGTGCCCGGTGCTCCGCCTTGGTGAGGTCCACGCCGAGGCGACGCTTCAGATAGGCTTGAGTTGCAAGCCGTGCTTGACGGTTGGAGACAACCGAATTCGCCACGATACAGATGTTCTCCCAGTCTGCGTTAGACTTGCGCCAGTTGACGGACGTAAGGCCGGAAAGACGTTCCTTCCAGTTGTCGGGCGCCTGCATCATGAGGCTCACACCCACCGCACCGAGCGCCCTGAGAACAACGGTGTGCGATGAAATGTTCTCCTGACGCAGTTCGACGGACTTCAGATCGCCTCTCTTGACCTTGCGCCAGTCAGGCATGACCTCCGCCACTGCCGACCAGTAATCGACGGCGAGCTCGACCAACTCATCGCGCGAATGGTGTGCGCGCTCGGTCACTGGTCTCAGCAACTCCTTGTTGGCGTCATAGATCGCCGCCAGACTAAAGAGCTTCGGCGACCTCACGGGTAGCGAGACCGCGTCCTTGTCGACCGTTCCGTTGAAGACGTCCACCAGCTCACACATGTCGAGGGTCACTATCGACAGCTCGTCTCGCTTGTCATATAGGATGTCCAGGGACTTCGATGTCTTCGCGACGAAGCGGTTGAGGTCCGAGAACATCTGCTGAACCCGCTCGCGATTTTCGTATGGAAAAAGCAGAACGGAGAGGCTTTCGTCGCCGAGGGCTGGGTTCGCTTTCACTGCGTTAGCGATAGCGGCACATCGGTGTTGACCATCGTTGATCACGAAGTTGGCGTCCTCGAACTCCATCTCCAGCGTGCCCATTTCGCTGCTGTTGAGGGGCTTGAATTCAACGTCGCACTTGTAGGAAGCGGTGATCGCAGAGAACAAGTACCCATCGTCGTTGTCGACGATGTACTTGGCGATTGTCGGGATGCGCTTCTTGTTGAGCACTCGTTGCTCACGGTCTTCGGGCGTGAACTCGATCCAGTCGCGGAACGTGAACATCTTTGGAATGACGTTCAGCTTCATCATGGTCGAGTAGTAGGTGCGCCCTCCGATCCTGCCCCTCATTGCCGGAAAAGTAACCTTCATCGCTGATCTCCTCTGAGCTCAAGGGTTTCGGGTGAGAGCGTCATCGCTCAAGCCTGGGTGAGAGCTCATGACGGGACAGTGTAGAGCTCAGGACATCGAAAGTCAAGAGCTCGGCAACGACCAGAGGAGAGCTCCGGCGGATGTGGCCGCGAGCGGCACATCATGGGAGGCTGGCCGGGACCCGCCAGTGGAAATCCACCCACCGGGGTGCTCGCCGGCGACCGGACGGGTGCGGGGCCGAGTCGCGGCGGGGTCGCAGGGGGGAGCGCAACGCCGCCAGGGGTTCCTCGATCGGCGCGGACGCGTGTGGAGCCTCGGGTGGCGGAGCCCCGCGGCAATTCGCAACTCCTGCCCGGAGTGGGCGGTCATTTGCTCGACGCCGGCGGCGAGACCGGGGTGCGCGAGCCGCACGGACGAGCTCGTCGACGGCGC
>JAPOQV010000505.1 GCA_026710565.1 Spirochaetaceae bacterium
GCAGCAGGCTTGAGCGTGCCATGGGCGATCCTTCCCTTCACGGCAGCGTAGCACGGCGGGCGGTGTGCGGTCGGTTTTGGTTCCACACCCTGGTAACGCTCCCGCCGGCGCCCACGCTTCAAAGGCCGGCGAAGCAAAGATCAAGGGGGTCGATGATCCCCTGGGCTCGACCGCCGGGGAAGCATCCGGCAACCTGACGAGGTCGCTGGCGGCTGACGCCGATCAGCGGCGGTTGCGCTCGACCGGCTCCACCGCCATCGCCGCCGGCGCGGCCAGCCCGCGCGGCTGCCGCCGCTCGGCCTCTTCGGAGGCCAGCCCCCGATCCAGCGCCGCGCGGGCGGCCGTCATCAGCGACACCCCGCCGCGCCGGGCCGCCTCGCGTCCGTGCTGGAAGCCATCCACGATCGGAACGCGCACCGCGCGGGAACAGCAGCTGGGCGGCACGGCGCTGTTCCGGCTGGGCTACCCGAACCCGCGAGGTACGACCGAGCCTGAACGAGCATCTGCTGCGCCACCTGGTGCAAGACGTCGAGGGGCAGATGGCGAACAGCATCCGCCTGGCCCGACTGCTCGAGGCGAACGACCGCGCCGGCCTGAAGGAGTTGTTCCAGGCGTTCTTCGCGTCACTGCCGGCGTCCGATCAGCGGCCGCCGGCACCGTGATGCGGAGGTTGTCGTAACCGGTGGACGGAGAGAGGTTTCCCTACGTGGCGCCGTCTTCGGTAGCGTCGAGTTGTCGCTTGATCTCCCGAAAGGCGGACTCGTCGATGCCGGTGGCCGCTTCGATGCTCGACCACGGGAAATCTCTTTCCAGGAATCCCTCGATCATTCGAATCTGCCCCTCCAGCTTACCTCTCTGGCGGCCTTCCTGACGGCCTTCCTGGCGGCCCTCCCGGCGGCCTCGTTCGATCAGTTGCTCCACGTAGTTCATCACGTCTCCCCCGCGACCCGGTACGTTGCGCCGCAGCGCATCGACGAACACCGAGCGGTACTCGTCGGGCTGCGTGGCCAGCACGTACTCCACGTGCTTGGTCACCTCGTCGAATCCCATGGCACGGTACAGCTCTCCCATCAGCCGCGTCGCCGATTCCAGCAGTACCTCGCGCGCCTGCCGAAACGCCGCCATCATCGCGACCTGCGCCAGCCTCGCGGCCGGCGCCCCCGGCACCGACTCCGCGTTCTGCCGCGCCAAGTCGACCAGCAGATGCTCGAACCGCGGCACCCAGCGCCACTGCGGCGCCACGTTGGCGAACAACTCGGCGAACTCCCGTTCGTGCTGCCACGGCTGCGCTCCATGATAGAGTACCAGCGGCACGATCAGCGGCAACCGGCGCTCGTCCTTGTGCCGCCAGCGCTCCCAGCGTCCGGCTCCCGCTCGACCGAGAACAGCAGGTCGGACTCGCTGTCATGCCACTCCGAACTGACGAATCGTGCCGGAAGCAGGTCAAGCGTCGCCCACCGCAACCTGCCGGCCACCGCTTCGGGCACGTAGGCGCGCAGCAGGCTGGCGGCGTCCGCCGTGTTGGTGAACACCCGGCGGAAGTACTTGTCGTGCGGTCGGCTCAGGTCCACGCTCCCATAGCGCGCGCGGCGACGCCCACGCTTCAAGGATCGTCGCGGAGCGAAGACCCCAATGGTGTCGGCGAGAAGAGTCGAATGGCGCGTCCGGGTGCGCGGGACTTCGGCGCCGACCATGAACCGGCGCCCGTACTGGTCTCGTCAGGTAGACTCTCCGCGCGAGCGCCACGGCGTCATGACCACGAGGAGGCACGCGCGGTGTTGGCGAACACGATCGATCGCTGGGAAGCGGAAATCCGGCAGCAGGGCATCGAGCAGGGTATCGAGCGCGGTATCCAGCAGGGGACGGCGCGGCTGCGCCGACAGGCGGAGCGGCGGTTCGGTGCTGCGGCGGCGGAGCAGCTTGCGGCCGTGCTTGCGGAGGTGACCGACGCGGACCGCCTTGCCGAAGCAGGGGATTGGATCGTCGACAGCGCCACGACCGACGACTTCCTGTCCCGCCTCGGAGCCGCCGGCTCGTAGCTCCCGATTCGACCCGGCCGGCGACTATCGCCGCGGCGTGCCGGGTCTGGAGTCCCGCGTCGTGATCTCGCTCCGCAGCCCCAGCTCGCTTTTCTCCCGGTCTCCGCGGCACCCAACGCCACTGCGGCGCCACGTTGGCGAACAACTCGGCGAACTCCCGGTTCGTGCTGCCACGGCTGTGACGCCGATCAGCGGCCGTCGCGCTCCTCGGCCGGCGGCCGATCGGCGACCGCGTCCACTCCGCCATCGCTGCCGCCGGCTTGGCGCAGCCGGGCTTCGAGCTCGGCCACGCGCGCTTCGGCCGCCTTGCGCGCCTCGGCCTCGCGCTTTCGCGCTTCCGTCTCTCGCCGGCGCGCCCCAGGTTCCGGCGCCGGCCCGGCACTCGGCCCCCGC
>JAPOQV010000506.1 GCA_026710565.1 Spirochaetaceae bacterium
CCCGGTGCCGGCGGCCGGCTCGTCCGACGCCTACCAGCGGATCATCCCGCGCACGGAGATGGACATCGCCGTGGTCGGCGTGGGGGTGAGCGTGACCGTGGACGCGGCGGGCACCTGCACGGCGGCGCGCGTCGCGCTCGGCGCGGTCGCTCCGACCGCGTTCGTCTCGGAGGAAGCGGGGGCAGCCCTGGTCGGCACGGACCTGGGCGACGACGCCCTGGCCGAGGCAGGCCGGCGGGCTTCGGCGGCAGCACGACCCATCAGCGACCGGCGCGGCACGGCCGAGTTCCGGCACGATGTCACCGAAGTGCTGACCCGAAGGACCGCGGCCGTTGCGCGCGACCGCGCGCGGGCGCGAACCTGACAGGCGAAGGAACCAGAAGAAGGAACCAGAAGAACATGGCCAAGATCCACGTAGAGACCACCATCAACGGCGACCCGACCGAGTTCCTGTGTGAGGCCCACCAGAGCCTCTCGGAGGTGCTGCGGGAGGATTTGCACCTGTTCGGCACCAAGGAGGGCTGCACCACCGGCGACTGCGGGGCGTGCACGGTCGTCCTGGACGGCCGCATCGTGTGCTCCTGCCTGGTGCTCGCCGCCGAGGCGCAGGGCAAGAGCATCGACACGATCGAGGGCGTCGCCCACGGCGAGAAGCTGCATCCCCTGCAGGAGGCGTTCCTGGACAACGCGGCGCTGCAGTGCGGCGTGTGCACGCCGGGCTTCATCGTCGCCGCCAAGAACCTGCTGGAACGCAACCCCGATCCGTCCGAGCAGGAGATACGCTATTGGCTGGCCGGCAACCTGTGCCGCTGTACCGGCTACGACAAGATCATCCGCGCGGTACAGCAGGCCGCCGCGGCAACCGGGTAGGAGGGAAGGAACATGGCAGACACGAACGGCAAGAACGGCTCCGCGAACGGGGCCTACAAGGTCCTGGGCACGCGGCCGGTCCGCCACGACGGACTGGACAAGGTCACCGGCCACGCCAACTACGGCGCCGACCTGTCGCTTCCCGGCATGCTGCACGCGAAGTTCGTGCGCAGCCCGCACGCGCACGCGCGGATCCTCTCCATCGACACCTCGAAGGCAGAGGCGATGCCCGGCGTCAAGGCGGTGGTCACGGGCGCAGACTTTCCGCCGCCGCCTGTCGGCATCGCCGAGTCCGGCGAGACCCCAGCCGACTTTTCCGACCTGGCGCGCAACGTGATGGCGCAGGACAAGGCGCTCTATCACGGCCACGCGATCGCCGCCGTGGCGGCGACCACCATGCGGCAGGCGGAAGAGGCCGCCAAGGCGGTCGCCGTCGAGTACGACGTGCTGCCGCCGGTCCTGGACGTCCTCGACGCCATGCGCGACGACGCGCCGGTTCTGCATGAGTCGATGCGCACCAAGGGACTGGCCGATCCGCCCGACCGTCCCACCAACGTCGCCAGCTACTCCGTCTACGAGCTCGGCGACATCGACGCCGGATTCGCCGAGGCCGACGTGGTGATCGAGCGTGAGCACACCGTGAACACCGTGCACCAGGGCTACATCGAGCCGCACGCCGCGGTGGTGCGCACCAGCGAGGACGGCCAGGTGACGGTCTGGGCCTCCAGCCAGGGCCACTTCATGATCCGCGAGCTGTCCGCGCAGCTCCTGCACATGGACATCTCCCAGATCAAGGTGCTGCCCGCCGAGATCGGCGGCGGCTTCGGCGGCAAGACCACCGTCTACCTGGAGCCGGTCGGCATCCTGCTGTCGCGCAAGTCCGACCGGCCCGTGAAGCTGGTCATGACCCGCGACGAGGTGTTCCGCGCCTCCGGTCCGGCGCCGGCCTCCTACATCCGCTGCAAGCTCGGCGCCACCAGGGACGGCCGGCTGACCGCCGGCTACGCCTACATGGCCTACGAGGCGGGCGCCTTCCCCGGATCCGCCGTGGGAGCGGGCATGATGGGCATCTTCGCGCCGTACGACCTGGCCAACCTCAAGATCGAAGGCTACGACGTGTGCGTGAACAAGCCGCGCTCGACCGCCTACCGGGCGCCCGGCGCGCCCAACGCCACCTTCTCCGCGGAGACCATCCTGGAGGAGATCGCCGAGGAGATCGGCGTCGAATCTATGGACATCCGCCTGCGCAACGCGGCCGTCGAGGGAGTCACCAACGCCACCGGCGTGCAGTGGCCGGTCATCGGCTTGAAGGAGACGCTGGAGGCGGCGCAGGCACACGAGCACTACAGCGCCCCGCTCGGACCCAACCAGGGCCGCGGCGTCGCCGCCGGATGGTGGATGAACGGCGGAGGCCTTTCCTCCGCGACGCTCCAGATCAACGAGGACGGCACCGCCTCCGTCGCCGAGGGCAGCCCCGACATCGGCGGCACGCGTGCGGTGATGGCGATGATCGTCTCGGAGGAGCTCGGCATCCCGGTCGACAAGGTGCGCCCGCAGGTGGCCGACACCGAGTCGGTCGGCTATACCGGCGTGACCGGCGGCAGCCGGGTCGCCTACGCCACCGGCTGGGCCGTTGCCAACGCCTGCCGCGACGCCATCAGGCAGATGCGGGAGTGCGCGGCCAGGATCTGGGAAGTGGACGCCGACCAGGTCGAGTGGTCCGACGGCAAGGCGGTCCTCGCGAGCGACGGCACGGAACTGACCCTGAAGGAGATCGTTGCGGAGGCGCACGCCACCGGCGGCATGATCACCGCCGCCAGCTCGTTCAACGCGCCGGGGGCGGCAGCCGCCTTCGGAGTCCACATCGCCGACGTCGAAGTCGACGCGGAGACGGGCCGGGTGCTGGTCACCCGCTACACGGTCTGCCAGGACGCCGGCAAGGCGCTGCACCCCTCCTACGTGGAGGGCCAGATGCAGGGCGGCGCCGCCCAGGGCATCGGCTGGGCCATCAATGAGGAGTACATCTTCAACGCCGACGGCGTGATGGAGAACGCCGGCTTCCTGGACTACCGCATGCCGGTGGCCCTGGACCTGCCCATGATCGACACCGTGATCGTGGAGGTGCCCAATCCCCGCCATCCCTACGGGGTGCGCGGCGTGGGCGAGGTACCGATCGTGCCGCCCCTCGCGGCGATCGCCAACGCCGTCTACGCGGCGGCCGGCGTACGCATGACCGCCTGCCCGATGTCGCCGCCGCGCGTGCTGGCCGAGATCAAGGCCAAGGCCCGCTCGCCGCAGGCGGCGGCGGCCGGGTAGGGCGGGGACCGGGCGCAGCGGCATGCGGGTCGAGATTCCGGCTCGCTTCCGGACCTTCACCGGCGGCGTCGGCGAGGTGGAGAGTTCGGCCCCGACGGTGCGCGCCCTCATCGAGGAGCTGGAAACGCGGTTTCCCGGCCTCGGCCGGGAGCTGCGGCTGACCTCGGCCGTGGCCGTGGACGGCGAGATCGTCGCCGACAACATTCGCGCGGCGTCGCTGCGACGGATCGACCAGGCCGAGACGATCCTGTTCGTACCGGCCGTAAGCGGAGGCTGAATCCTGTGCGAAGAATCCTGCTGCTGGCGCTGCTCGTCCCCCTCCCCTCCGCCGGAGTCGCCGTGGCGGCCGAGCCGTTCGCGGTCGTGGAGCTGTTCACCTCCCAGGGGTGCAACTCGTGCCCCGGCGCGGAGGCGGTGCTGCGCGACCTGAGCGCGCACGCGCGTGAGTCCGGCCTGCGCATCTTTCCGATCGAGTGGCACGTCGACTACTGGGACCGGCTGGGCTGGCCCGACCCGTTCGGGGCACCCGAGCACTCGCAGCGCCAGCGGAGCTACGCCCGCGCCCTGGGCCAGCGCGGGCCTTATACGCCGCAGATCATCATCAACGGCACCACCATCGTGCGTCCCGCGCAGCGCAGGCAGCTCGTGTTCGACCAGGCGGAGCTGGCGCTGGAGAAGCCGGCGAAGGCGGAGGTGACCCTGAGCGCCGACCTCGCCGAGCGGGCCCTGGACGTCACCTTCTCGGTCAGCGGCGCGCCGCGGCGCGCGGCGGTGATGTTCATCGTCGTCGAACGCGGCGTCGGCAACCACGTGCCGCGCGGCGAGAACCGGGGCAAGACGCTGCGCCATGACGAGGTGGTCCGCGCGCATCACGACCTGGGACGGTTCGGACGGGAGACGAGCGGAACGACAACGCTGCAGATTCCGGAGGAAGTCGACCCGGCGATGGCGTCCCTGGTCTGCATCGTCCACGACCCGGTCTCCATGGAGATCGTGGGCGCCGCCAGCGTCGACCTCACCTAGCCCCAAAGTCGTCGCCTCCGGCTCCGTCTTTGGCCCAGCCCCACCTTCCAGCTCCCGGCTTCGCCGGCCTGCGGCTTGAGCCCCGATCCCCCTTGCAGTTCCGAGCTTGACTCGAATACGGGCTCTGCGCGCGCGGACCGCCGCTGCGGGCGGTACGCGCTTCGTGCTGCTGATCGGCGCATTCGCGCTGTTCTCGGCGGCGATGACCCTGTTCGAGATCAACTTCCCGCACTACCTGCGCGGGCAGTTCCAGATGGGCGCCGGCTTCCGCAGCTTCCTGGAGTTCCCGCGCGAGTCACAGGGCTTTGCCGTCGTGTTCTACGCGGTGCTGCTGGGCGCGGCCACCGAGCGGCGCCTGTTCGCGCTGGCGGCGACGGTCACCGCGGTCGGCATGACGGCGCTGGCGCTGCTGCCCGCGCGCGTCATCCCGGACTCGATCGCTGGACTGGCTCCGGCTTTGCCGCTGATCGGCCTGGTGATGGTGCACTCGGCCGGCATGCACCTGGCGATGGTGATGGAGCAGTCGATCGTCATCGAGTCCGGGGGACTGGAGGGCGCCGGGCGCCGGCTGGGCTGGGTCGCGTTCTGGCGGACCATCGCCGCCCTGGTCGCCGCGCTCGCGATCCTCGGGATCGGCGCGCTGTTCGACGTCGGCAACCGGCCGTACTTCATCGCGGGGGCGGCGCTGGCGCTGGCGGCCGCGGTGCTCATCGCCGCCGCGACCCGCGGGCTGCCGAGTGCGCGCGGCACGCGGCGGCGCCTGTTGTTCGAGCGCAGGTTCAACCGCTACTACCTGCTGTGCGCGCTGTTCGGCGTGCGCAAGCAGGTGTTCATCACGTTCGCGCTGTGGACGCTGGTGACGGTGTACGACCAGCCGCTCAGCACCGTGGCGCTGCTCTGGTTCCTGTTCTCGGGGGCGGGGCTGGTCACGCAGCCGCTGATCGGCGCCGTCATCGACCGCGTTGGCCCGCGCCTCACCCTGACCGTCGACGCGTTGATCCTGTTGCTGGTCTGCCTGCTGTACGGATTCGCCGAGCACCTGTTCTCCGCGGGCGTGGCGCTCATCGTGGTCGGCGCCACCTACGTGCTCGACCACCTGCTGTTCTTCGCCGGCTCCGCCCGCTCGGTGTATGCCGGCAGCGTGTCGCCCGGCCGCTCCGACCTGTCGCCGACCCTTTCGATGGGCGTGACGATCGACCACGTCTTCTCCATGACGGTGCCGCTGGCCGGCGGCGTGCTGTGGAAGACGCTCGGCTACGAGTCCGTGTTCGTGGCCGCGGCGGTGATCGCCGGCGTGACCGCCGTGGTCGCCGCCGGCATCCGCGTCCCCGCTCAGCAGGGTACTAGATCGACCGGCGGGTCAGGCTGAAGCTCTGCGCGGTCGGGCCGTGGTCCGGCTGGGTGGCCAGGAACAGCGCCAGCGGGGCCACGTCCTCGGGGTCCTTGATCACCTCGCTGTCGGAGTAGGGAGGCGGCCTGGCCCCGGCGGTGAGCCGCGTGGCCACCGGGCCCGGAATCAGCTCGTTGACGGTGACGTTGTGCTGCCACACCTCCTCGGCCAGGCAGCGCGTGAACATCCACAGGCCGGCCTTGCCCACGTGATAGGCGCAGCCGCTCGCCGTCGGCCGGTGGCCCATGCCCGAGCCCACGTTGATCACCCGGCCGCCTCCGGACTCGATCATCAGCGGCAGCAGCGCGCGCGACACCAGGTAGGCGCTGATGCAGTTGACCGTGACGTCCTCGACCCAGAGGTCGGGGTCGCTGTCCAGGATACCCCTCTTCTCCAGGCCCCCGCCCGCGTTGTTGACCAGAACGTCCAGGCGGCCGAACTCCGCCCGGACGACGCCGGCCAGATCGTCGACCGCCTCGCGTCCGGTGACGTCCGTGCGAACCGCGACGGCGCGGCGACCGAGAGCGCGGATCTCCACGGCGACCGCCGCAAGCTCCGCGGCACTGCGCGCGGCAAGCACCAGATCCGCCCCTTCGGCGGCGTAAGCGATGGCGATGGCGCGGCCGATCCCGCGCCCGCTGCCGGTCACGACGGCGACCTTGTCCGAGAGTCGCGGCATCACAGGCTCCTTGCGGGCAGGGTCGGCGATGACGCGGCTCGCGGTCAATCACGTCGGGCAGACGCGACGGCCGGGCGCGTCTGACGTAGAATGCCGCCCGTGAACGACCTGACAACACAATCGAACGAGCGCCTTTCTGCGTGCCGCCTGATGCGACGAGTCGCGAGCGCTGGCGTGGCAGCCGTGCTCGCCGTCTCCTGCCAGGCGGATGAGGGAAGCGCCGCGGCCGACCTGGACCCCGGCCTGTATGCCGAGATGGAGACCGACCGCGGGACGATCATCCTGCGGCTGGAGCATGAGAAGGTGCCGCTGACCGTCGCCAACTTCGTCGGCCTGGCGGAAGGAACGATTCAATTCAGCGGCAAGGAAGCGGGCCCGTACTACGACGGACTGACCTTCCATCGCGTGATCGACGAATTCATGATCCAAGGCGGCGACCCGACCGGCACCGGCGGCGGCGGCCCGGGTTACCAGTTCGCGGACGAGATCGACCCGTCGCTCCGCCACGACCGCCCCGGCACCCTGTCGATGGCCAACGCCGGCCCGAACACCAACGGCAGCCAGTTCTTCATCACCCACGTGGAGACGCCGTGGCTCGACGGCCGCCACGCCGTGTTCGGCTACGTCGTGTCCGGGCAGGAGGTGGTCGACGCCATCCGCCAGGGGGACAGCATCGAGAAGCTGCGCATCCTCCGGGTGGGTCCGTCGGCGGACGCCTTCCGGGTCGACCAGCGCGTGTTCGACGAGTTGCGCGGCAGCGCCCCGGAACGGGCCGCGGAGCGCGCGGCCGCCGCCCGCGCCGAGGCGGACGCCGAAGTCAGCCGCCGCTGGCCCGGCGCCACGGTGACCGAGAGCGGACTGCGATACCTGGTCGAGAAAGCGGGCGAGGGAGAGGAACGGCCCGGGCCCGACACGTACGTGGAGGTCCACTACGTCGGCAGCCTGCTGGACGGCACGGTGTTCGACAGCTCGCGCGCACGCGGCAACCCCGCGGTGTTCCCGGTCAACCGCGTGATCCCCGGTTGGCAGGAAGCCCTGCAGGACATGCGCAAGGGCGAGCGGCGCACGCTGATCGTTCCGCCGGAGCTCGGCTACGGAGACCGCGGCGTCCCGCAGGCGGGGATCCCGCCGGGCGCGTACCTGGTTTTCGACGTCGAGCTGCTGCGCTTTCCGGTCGATGCGTCCGGCGCACAGTAGCCGCTTGGCGGATCGCACCCTCGACAAGGCGCAGATCGCGGCACTGCCGCTCGGCGGGTTCTCCGGCACCATCCAGGTTGCCGACTCGGCCGAGGCGGCAACCGCGGCGCTCACGGCCTTCGACGGCGTCCGCGTGCTGGGTCTGGACACCGAGACCCGCCCCTCGTTCCGGCGAGGCGAGCGGCATCCGGTGGCCGTCCTGCAACTCGCGTCCGACGAACACGCGGTGCTGGTGCAACTTCGCTGGGCGGGTGTGCCGCCGGCGCTGCGCGACCTCCTGGAGTCGGAGCGGATCGTCAAGGCCGCGCAGGCGCCGGCCGACGAGCTGCGCGCGCTGCGCAGGCTCTACCGCGTGCAGCCCCGCGGCGTGGTCGACGTCGGCCGCATCGTGCGCGAAGCGGGATTCTCCCCCTCGAGCGTGCGCGGGCAGGCCGCGCACTTTCTGGGCATGCGCATCTCCAAGAGCGCGCAGGTCTCCAACTGGGCCGAACGCCGCCTGACGCGCGCGCAGCAGCGCTACGCGGCCACCGACGCCTGGGTGTGCCGTCAGAGCTACCTCGCGCTGCAGGGCGGCGCCGACGGAGCGCCGCGTTGAGCGCGCTGCGGGCACTGGCGGCGGCGTGCGTGGCAACCCTCGCGCTGACCTCGTGCGTGGACATCGAGATGCGCTTCGTCATGCGGCGCGACGGCGCCGGCCGTCTCGAGCTCAGCTATCGCATCCCGCGGGAGGCGACCACCCTGCTCGACGCGGCCGACGGTGCCCCGGCCGTGCCGCTGCCGATCGACCGGGCGGACTTCGAGACGTCCCTCGCCGGCGCGGACGGCGTCCGCCTGCGCCGCTTCCGGCGCACGGACGAAGAGGAAGAGGTGCGGATCGAGGCCCGGATTGACTTCGACAGCGTCGACGCGCTCCGCGCCGTCCCCGGCTTCGCGGACCTGCCGGTGTCGTTTACGGCGTCCGGGGACGGCGGCGGGGAGCTGTCGCAACGCGTGGTCCCCGGGCGCCGCGCGGAGGATGCGCCCGATGAGAGCATGGTGGAGCTCGTCCGGTCCCTCGCCGGCGACTCGCGGGTGACTTTCGTGGTCGTCGCACCCCGCGACATTCGCGATGCCGGCGGCGGGACGATCGACGCCGACCGCCGCACCGCGCGCTTCTCGCGGTCGCTGGCCGAGTACCTGACGGAGGCCGGCCCGGTGGATCTGACGGTCCGGTGGTAGGGTTGACGCAAGCGCCGACGATCGGCCATAGTATGGGCAACCAGCCGCCTGTGGCGGTACAGCCGCCTGATTACGCCCTTTAGGCAAAACACCCACTGGAGCCCGGTACGATGGACGTTCTCAAAGACGTGAAGAAGGCGGAGGAAGACGCCGAAAGCATCGAACGGGACTACCGTACCAAAGCCGCCGAGCTGCTCGCCTCCGTGACCGACAGACTCGACGAACGCCGGGAAGAGCTCACTGCCGAGCTCGACGGCGAGCTGGAACGGCGTACCGCCGAGCTCGATCGCCAGTTCCACGCCGAACGCGAAACGATCGTCGCCTCCGGGCGCCAGCGGCGCGAAGCGGCGGAAGCGTCTGCGCGCAGCCGCCACGACGCGGCACTGCAGCTCATCCTGAAGCGAATACCGCGGTAGTCCACGCGTGGCCATCGCAGACCTCACCAAGGTGGAGGTCGTCCTGCCGAAGGACGACCTGGACAGCGCTCTGTCTGGACTGGAACGCTCCGGGCTGCTGCACGTCGACGACATCCACGACGGGCTCGACGCAGAGCTCGCCGAGCATGAGGCACAGCAGCCCGCGGCGGGCGCGGGCGCGGCAGGCCGCCAGGCCGACATCGACTTCCTGCTGCAGCTCTTCCAGCGCTTCGCACCCATCAAGAAGGGACTGCTGGAGGAGTTCTTCGGCTCCCCGCCGCCAAGGACACGCACGCAGCTCACGCACCTGGTCGACAGCGTCGACGTGGCCGATCTGCGCGCGCGTCTCGGTGCGGAGCTCACCCACTACGACGAGCTGCTCTCGGAGCAGGCGCTCCTGCGGCAGCGCCGCAGCAACCTCGAACCCTGGGAGCCGCTCGGCGTCAGCCTCGTGGACCTCTCCGCCGGACGCCACACCACGCTGCTGCCGGTGCGGATGCCCGGCGGCGCCGATGCCCTGACCGCGGCGGTCGGCGACGGCTCGCTGGGCCCGTCGGCGGCCTACGCGCCGGTCTCGGCCGGCAAGCGCGAGAGCTACGGAGTGCTGGCGGTCCTGAACGAACAGCTCGCCGACGCCCAGGACGGCCTGCGCCGGCTGCGCGGCGAGGTGGTCGACCTGCCGGTTGACGACCTGACCCCGGCAGCCGCGCTGCGCGCAACCGACGCCCGCGTCGCGGAGATCGACGGCCTGCTCACCGAGCTGCGGCGCAGGTTCGTGACCGCCTCCGAGCGCTATCGCGGCGCGCTGCTGGCGCACGCCGATGCCGCGTCCGGCAAGCGGGCGGAACAGGAAGCCCGGCGCCGCCTGTACTACTCGAAGCGCGCGGCGGTCCTGACCGGCTGGGTGCGCAGCGAGCACGCCGATCCCCTGCGGGTGGTGCTGTCGCAGACCTGCCCGGGGGCGCGGGCGCGGTTCTCGGCGCCGGAGACGGCCGATGATCCGCCCGTCGACCTGAACAATCGCACGTTGATCCGACCATTCGAGTTCCTGATCCGCATGTTCGGCATGCCGAAGTACTTCGGCATCGACCCCACTCCGTTCGTGGCGGTGGCGATGACGCTGTTCTACGCCCTGGCGCTCGGCGACGCCGGCTACGGGTTCCTGCAGGTGCTGCTCTGCCTGTGGTTGATGCGCCGCTACGAGTCGGCCGGCGAGACCCGGCTGTTCCTGCGCATGTTCGTGATCACGGGCATCGCCTCGATCGTGGTGGGCGTGCTCACCTGGAGCTTCTTCGGCGAAAGCCCTGGAATCGACGACGGCAAGATTCTGGGATTCCTGCCGCTGATCACCCCGACGGAAGACATCGTGCCGTTGATGGCACTCACCATCGGCATCGGCGTCGTCCTGCAGCTCGCCTCGATCGTCGCTGGCGTGGTCGACCTCTGGAAATCCGGGCAGCGTCTGGACGCGTTCCTGCAGCGCGGAACGTGGCTGGCGCTCCTGGTCGCGTTGATTCTCTGGATCGCGGTGCGCGCCGCCGGTGCGTCGGCGCTGGATGTGCCGGCGACGGTGCTGCTGGCGGTCGCCGCGGCGGCGGTGATCCTTTTCAGTGTCCGCACGGGTGGGAGCATCGGACGCGTGCTGACCGGTATCCTTTCGCTCTACGGGATCGTCGGCTACTACGGCCTGGTGGCATTCTTCTCCGACGTCCTGTCGTACATGCGGCTGGGAATCCTCGCCCTGACCTCGGCGTTCATCGGCAAGGTCGGCAACCTCATGGGCAGCCTGTTCTTCGCCGCCGAGGGCGGCGCGACGATGGTGATCGGCGTGCTCATCGGCGTGATCATCATCGTCCTGTTCCATGTCCTGAATCTGGTCCTCAGCATGCTGGGGGCATTCGTACACTCGCTGCGGCTGAACTACCTGGAGTCCTTCCAGCGGTATTTCGACGGCGGAGGACGTGCGTTCTCCCCCATGCGCGGCGAAGCCAAGCACTATCGAATCATCGACACCATAATGAATCGGTGACCTAAGGAGGCACGGATGGAGATCTCTCTCGGCTTTGCGATCGCCCTGCTCGGCGGGGCCCTGGCCGCCGGTCTGGCGGCATACGGATCGTCGGTAGGAGTCGGTCTGGCCGGCGAGATGGCCGGCGGCGTCATCTCGGAAGATCCCGACCGCTTCGGCCTGATGCTGATCCTGCAGGCGCTGCCGGCGACGCAGGCGATCTACGGACTGGTGGTAGCGATCCTGGTACTGCTCAAGCTCGGAGCCCTCGGCGGCACCGCACTGGTGGACCTCGACCTGAAGAGCGGCCTGTGGGTGTTCGCGGCCTGCGTGCCGGCGATGTTCGGCGAGCTGATATCGCCGATCTGGCAGGGCAAGGTGGCGGTCGCGTCGATGGGCGCGGTGGCCAAGAAGCCGGACACCTTCGGGCGTGCGCTGATCCTGCCGGTCATGGTGGAGACGTTCGGCCTGTTCGCGCTGATCGCCACCCTGATCATCCTGCAGGTCGCCATCCCCGAATTTGCCTGAACATGGCCGGCGACAATCTGGTCGAGCAGATCCTTGCCGCGGCGCGCGAGCGCGGCGAGCAGGCGCTGCAGGAGGCCCAGGCCGACTATGACGAGCGGTATCGAGCGGGGCTGAACGAGCTCGCGGGCGCCATCGAGGAGCGGCGCGAGCGCGAGAACCGGCAGGCCGAGGACCGGCTGCGGCAGCGGCTGTCGGGGGCCCGGCTGGAACAGAACAAGCAGCTCGTGTCACTGCGCCGGCGCCTGATCGACGAACTGTACCGCGACGCGTGGGAGCAGGTGATCTCCGGGGACGCCTACCGCGGCTACCTGGAGGGACAGCTCCGCGAGCATGCCAGGACCGGCGACCGGCTGGTCGTCTCGCAGCGCGAGGCGGACCGCTTTGCCGGCGAGTTGAGCGGCCTGCTGGCCGATCACGGCGTGTCCCTGGCCGAGGAGCAGGGGCGGTTCCGCGCCGGATTCATCATCGAACGCGGCCCCGCCGGCCGTGCGGAGGTGCGGCTCAACTGCACCCTGGACCAGGCGTTCGGCGAGCTCCAGGAAGACACCGAGATCGAGGCGGCCGAGGTCCTGTTCGGGACCGAATCCGCCGGGAGCGCCTGAGCGAGCGATGCCGCGAACCGAGCGCGACTTCAACTTCCTGACCGGCCTTCTCAAGTGCCGGGAACGCGAGTTGGGCGACGAGTCCCTCGCGCGGGAGCTGGTGTCGGCACGCAGCATGGCCGAGGTGGTCGCGGCGCTGCCGCCGGGCCGCTTCGCCCAGGTGGTCGCGGCCGACCCCACGGACGCCGGCATCGAGCGGGCCGCCACCGAGGAGCTGGCGGAGCTCTGGAAGGTCGTGGCCGACCATGCCCCGGTCCCGGAGCTGACCGACCTGGTGGCCGCGCCGCTCGACCTTCACAATCTCAAGACGGCGCTGCTCGGCCATCTGCGCGGCGAGCAGTCGACCGGCCTGTATCAGCCCACCGCACTGGTGGCCGGCGACGTGCTGGCCGAGGTGGGAGAGCTCTCGACCGCTCGCGTCCCGCATCACTATCTGCCCGCCATCCAGGCGGGCCTCACCGCCTACTACGGCGCCGATCGCTCCCCGCAGGCGCTGGAGCTGGCGATGGACCGCTCGCGCAGCCTGCTGCTGGCCGACATCGCCGCGCGGCGCTCGCCCGCCCTGGCCGCGATCCTCGCCGATTGGAGCGACCTGGCCGTGGCCGAGACGATCATGCGCGGCAAGGACGCCGGGCTTCCGTGGCGGGTCGTCCGCTGGGGATCACACGGACTGCCGGAGCAGGCGCGGCTGCAGGAGCTGTTCGACAGCCCCACCGGTGAGTGGGCGCAGATGCGCGTGTTCGCCCGGCCGCTGCTCACCGCCGCCGTGCAGGCGCTGGGCCAGGGCGCGGGCACGCGGGAGACGATCCTGCGGCTGCAGACCGGGCTCACCGCACGGCTGGGAGCCTCCCGCTACGCGCCAGCGTCGCTGGAGTACGCCTACTACTTCGTTCGCCGCAAGCTCAACGACCTGGCCAGCTTCCGCATCGCCTGCCTGGGCGCGCTGCGCGAGCTGTCCAACGAGGCGCAGGCGGCCCGCCTGAACCTGGGATTCGGTTGATCATGGCCGGCCCTTCACAGACGAGCTTCAAGATCGCCATGATCGGCGACGCGTCGACGGTGGCGGGTTTCGCGGCCGGCGGCGTGCAGGGCTTCCCGCAGGACCCCGACGATCCTGCGCGGACGCTGTCCGTACTGACCGACCTGGCGCGGAGCGGCGAGTATGCGATCATCTTCATCACCGAGCAGTTGGCCGAGCCGCTGTTCGACGCCATCGAACGGATAGAGACCGGCGCGGTGCCGGCGATCATCATCGTCCCCGACCAGTCGGGGACTCGCGGCATCGGCTACGAGCGTATCCGCCACGCCGTCGAACGGGCGATCGGCATCGATCTGCTCGGCGCGAGCTGAAAGACAGCACACGAACGACAGGGAGAAGCAGGAAATGGCTGGGATCATCACGCGGGTTTCGGGCCCCCTGGTGCAGGCGCAAGGCCTGGAAAACCCGATCATGTACGAGGTGGTCAAGGTCGGCGACGCCGGCCTGTTCGGCGAGATCATCGGCATCGAGGGCGACAGCGTGTCCATCCAGGTCTACGAGGAGACTGGCGGCATCGGCCCCGGCGAGCAGGTGGCCGCCACCGGCACGCAGCTCTCGGTCGAGCTTGGCCCCGGACTCATCGAGCAGATCTACGACGGCATCCAGCGTCCGCTGGACGTGATCGCCGGCGACCACGGCGAGTTCATCGCCCGCGGCATCGAGGCGCCCCCGATCGACCAGGAGCGTATCTGGGATTTCACCGCGACCGCCGCCGGCGGCGAGCAGGTGAGCGCCGGACAGCGGCTCGGCTGGGTCCAGGAGACGGAGATCGTCAAGCACTGGATCATGGTGCCGCCCGGCCTGTCCGGCACGCTCGGCGGCCTGCGCTCCGGCTCGTTCACGGTCAGGGACGTGATCGGCACGCTGACCGACGAGCTGGGCACCACCCACGAGCTGCGCCTCGCGCATCAGTGGCCGGTCCGCATCGGCCGTCCGTACCGGCGCAAGGTCAACCCCGACACGCCGCTGGTCACCGGGCAACGGGTGATCGACACCTTCTTCCCGCTGGCCAAGGGCGGCACCGCCTGCGTCCCCGGCCCGTTCGGATCCGGCAAGACGGTCGTCCAGCACCAGCTCTCCAAGTGGGCGGACGCCGACATCATCGTCTACGTGGGCTGCGGCGAGCGCGGCAACGAGATGACCGACGTGCTGCTGGAGTTCCCGGAGCTGACCGACCCGAAGTCCGGGCGCCCGCTCATGGAGCGCACGGTGCTGATCGCCAACACCTCCAACATGCCGGTCGCGGCCCGCGAAGCGTCCGTCTTCACCGGCATCACCCTGGCCGAGTACTTCCGCGACATGGGCTACGACGTGGCGCTGATGGCCGACTCCACCTCGCGCTGGGCGGAGGCCATGCGCGAGATCTCCGGCCGCCTGGAGGAGATGCCGGGCGAGGAGGGGTACCCGGCCTACCTGTCGTCGCGGATCGCCGAGTTCTACGAGCGCGCCGGCAAGGTGGTCCCGCTGGGATCGGATGAGCTGTGCTCGCTGTCGGTGATCGGCGCGGTGTCGCCGCCGGGCGGCGACCTGTCCGACCCGGTCGTGCAGGGCACCCTGCGCGAGGTGCGCGTGTTCTGGTCGCTGGAGGCGCGGCTGGCCTACGCCCGGCACTTCCCGTCGGTGGACTGGCTGACCTCCTACTCGCTGTACTCCGACGCGATGGGCCGCTTCTACGACACGGAAGTCTCGCCCGCGTTCCTGTCCGACCGCGCCGAGGCGCTGCGCCTGCTGCAGGAAGAGTCGGACCTGCAGGAGATCGTGCGCCTGGTCGGCATCGACTCGGTGTCACCGCAGGACCGGCTGGTGCTGGAGACCGCGCGTTCGCTGCGCGAGGACTTCCTGCAGCAGAACGCCTTCCACGACGTGGACACGTATGCGTCGCTCGACAAGCAGCGCCTGATGCTGCGCACCATCCTGAGCTTTCACGAGCACGGCCTTGCGGCGCTGGACCGCGGCGCCGACGTCAACGCCGTCGCCGAGCGGCCCATCCGCGAACGGATCGGCCGCATGAAGTTCCTTCCGGAAGAGGAGCGCGAGTCGCTCGACGAGCTCCAGGAAGAAATCAAGCAAGATATCGCGTCGCTCGGCGCCGGTTCCGCGACCGGGGCAGAGCTGGCGACGACCGGGTAGGGGGCGAGATGATCCGCGAGTACCGTACCGTCGAAGGGCTGGAAGGCCCGCTCTTGATCGTCGACCGAATAGAGGACGTCAAGTTCGGCGAATTGGCCGAAGTCGAGCTTGCCGACGGCAGCATCCGCCGCGGCCAGGTGCTGGAGGCATCCACGGGCCGCGCCCTGGTGCAGCTCTTCGAGTCGTCGCAGGGCATCGGCACCGGTGAGGCGACCGTGCGCTTCCTTGGCAAGAGCATGCGCGTGCGCGTCACGCGCGAGATGCTCGGCCGCATCCTCAACGGGATCGGCGAACCGATCGACGACTCGGGAGAGATCGTGCCGGAGGCTTTCCGGGACATCTCCGGGTCGCCGATCAACCCGTTCAGCCGCGACTTCCCGTCCGAGTTCATCCAGACCGGCATCTCCGCCATCGACGGCAACTTCACGCTGGTGCGCGGCCAGAAGCTGCCGATCTTCTCCGGCTCCGGCCTGCCGCACTCGCAGCTCGCCGCGCAGATCGCCCGCCAGGCGCGCACGCTCGGCGACTCCGGCGACTTCGCGGTCGTGTTTGCGGCCATGGGCATCACCTTCGAGGAAGCCAACTTCTTCCGCGAGGACTTCGAGCGCACCGGCGCGATCGAGCGGGCGGTGCTGTTCATCAACCTGGCCGACGATCCGGTGGTCGAGCGCATCTCCATCCCGCGCGTGGCGCTGACCACGGCCGAATACCTGGCGTTCGAGCATGACATGCACGTGCTGGTCATCCTCACCGACATGACCAACTACTGCGAGGCGCTGCGCGAGGTGTCGGCGGCGCGCAAGGAGGTGCCCGGACGCCGCGGCTACCCCGGCTACATGTACACCGACCTGTCGCAGATCTACGAGCGCGCCGGCCGCATCAAGGGCAAGAACGGCTCGATCACGCAGTTCCCGATCCTGACCATGCCGGAGGACGACCGTACCCACCCGATCCCGGACCTGACCGGCTACATCACCGAGGGCCAGATCTTCCTGGACCGGGCGATCTACCGGAAGGGCATCCTGCCGCCGATCAACGTGTCGCCGTCGCTGTCGCGGCTCATGCAGAAGGGCATCGGCGAGGGCAAGACGCGTGAGGATCACCAGGACGTCGCCAACCAGCTCTTCGCAGCCTACGCGCGCGGCAACGAGATGCGCGAGCTGGCCGTCGTGCTGGGCGAGGCGTCGCTGAGCGAGGTCGACCGCCAGTACGTCACCTTCGCCGACCGGTTCGAGCGCGAGTACGTGAACCAGGGCTTCTACGAGAACCGCTCGATCGAAGACACGCTCCGGATCGGCTGGCGCCTGCTCAGCCTGCTGCCGCGCGGCGAGTTGAAGCGCGTCGACACCGAGTACATCGAGAAGTACCTGGACGCCGAGCAGGCCGAGCCCGCCGCGGCGAGCGCTTAGCGGGCCGGGCAGCGGAGAGCAGGGGAGCAGCCGATGGCGATCGCGGTCAGTCCGAACAGGATGGAGTTGCTGCGCCTGAAGAAGAAGCAGGTGGTGGCGGAGCGCGGCCACAAGCTCCTCAAGGACAAGCTGGAGGGGCTGCTGCAGGATTTCACCGAAATCGTGCGTCGCTACCAGACCCTGCGCAAGGAAGTGGACGCGGAGATCGCCGAGCTGTTCAAGCGGTTCATCATGGCGTCAGCGTCCATGCCGGCGCCGCTGTACCGGGCTGCCCTTGCCTTTCCGGAGTGCCAGGCGCGGCTGTCCATGCGTGAGCGCATGATCATGAACGTGCACGTGCCGGTCTTCGACTTCTCGATCGAAGGCAACATGATCTCCTACGGCATCGACGAGACCACCAGCGACCTCGACGATGCCATGGGCGCGCTGCGCGAGACGCTGCGGCGCATGGTCGAGCTGGCCGAGATCGAGAAGACGATCGAGCTGGTCGCCGACGAGATCGAGCGCACGAGGCGCCGCGTGAACGCGCTGGAGTACGTGCTGATCCCGCAGCAGGCGGACACCATCAAGTCCATCAGCGCCAAGCTGCAGGAGCTGGAACGCGGCAACATCAGCCGCCTCATGAAGATCAAGGACCTGGTGGCAATGTGACCGGAACTGCGGAGCAGTTTCGGTCCCTCCTATCCCTCGGTCAGTCGCAACGAAGCCTGCGCTCCCTCTCGTACCGCTCGATCCCCAGCTTCAACAACCGCTCCACCAACTCCCCATACGCAATCCCCGACGCCTCCCACAATTTTGGATACATGCTGATACGCGTGAACCCCGGAATCGTGTTCAGCTCGTTCACCAGCAGCACGCCGTCCTCTTGTAGAAAAAAGTCGACACGCGCCATGCCGTCGCAGCAGAGCGCCCGAAAGGCATCCAGCGCCATCTCCCGGACCCGCTCGCTCACCGGCGGCTCCAGGTGGGCCGGGATCACCAGCTCGGCCCCGTCCTCGTCCAGGTACTTCGCCTCGTAGCTGTAGAACTCGTGGTGCGTGATCACCTCGCCTGCGACCGAGGCGACCGGCTCGTCGTTGCCGAGCACCGCGCACTCGATCTCCCGCCCGGCGACGGCCCGCTCGATGACGATCTTGGTGTCGTATGCGAACGCGTCCTCCAGCGCCTCGGCGAACGCCGCCGGCTCCGCCACCTTGCGGATGCCGACCGAAGAGCCCATATTGGCCGGCTTCACGAACACCGGCGAGCCCAGGGCACCCGCGATCGCATCCCACGCGGGCCGCGCACCGCTCGCGTGCGCGACCCGGAAGTCCGCCACCGGAATGCCCGCGCCGGCCAGCAGCCGCTTCATCACGTCCTTGTCCATGCCGACCGCGGCCGCCAGCACGCCGGGCCCGGCGAACGGGATCCCCGCGGTCTTCAGCAAGCCCTGCACCGACCCGTCCTCGCCGTACGGCCCGTGCAGCACCGGGAACACCACGTCCAGCGCCTGCAGCGCCGCGGGCGCGGACATGATCGGGCGCGCCGGGACCGGAACCGGCTGATCGCCGGACCGGAGCGGCAGATCGCCGCCGCCGGTCGGGACCGAGCCGCGCTCGTCGGCGAGCAGGGTGCGCGCCAGGAAGGCGTCGGGATCCTCGCGCCGCCAGGAGCCGTGCCGGTCGATGCGCAGCACCACGATCTCGTGCGCCGACCGGTCGATCGCGTTCAGGACGTTGAACGCCGACTGCCGGGAGACGTCGTGCTCTGCGGAGCGGCCGCCGTAGATGATGCCGATACGGATACCGGAGTCCTACACCACGAAGCCCCCGCTTGTCATGCCGCGCCGGAATGACTCTGGATGACGATACTTTGATCCAGGAGGCCGAACCGTGAGATTCGAAGACTATCCGATCACGATCAACCCGATAGCCGCAGACGAGGGAGGTGGCTACCTCGTCTCCATTCCTGATGTTCCCGGTTGCATCGCGGATGGCCAGACCGTCGAAGAAGCCATCTCCGAGGCGCGAGATGCCTGGCGAGCCTGGATGACGGCTGAGCTGGAGGACACGCGCGAGGCGCCGGCGCCGATCGAATTCAGGCGGTGACCTTGTCGACCAGCGCCGTGACCGTCCGGAAGTTGGCGCGTAGCGCCTCCTCGCAGGCGTCCGGGTCCTTGGGATCGCGGCCTGCCGGCACGTAGTGGCTGGCGACCGACAGGAAGGCCGGGACTCGGTGCTCGTGCAGGTTGCGCAGCACGGTCTCGTAGTCGGTGTGGCCCTGGCCGATCGGGCAGTAGGTGAAATCGAGCTCCGGGCCGCAATTGACGCGCAGGTCCTTCATGTGCAGGCCGTGCACGTAGGGGCGGACGTTGCGGAAGCCGGCGGTGGCGGTGTCCGACTCGCCGCAGTTGACGTTGTCGGCGGGACCCCACATGACCTTGATGCGCGGTGAAGCCAGCCGCTCGGCGACGCGCCGGAAGTTGCCGGTGGTGTTGGTGTAGTTCCACGGCATCTGCATCAGCACCAGGTTGACGTCGTGGCGCTCGGCCGCCTCCAGCATCAGCGTGAACGCCTTCTCCAGCTTGTCCATGTCGGTGCCGCCGATGATGCCGCCGCGCGTGGCCCAGCGCATCGGCCACGTGGGCGAGCTGCGGCCCTGCGCGGCGTATTCGCCCGGCCACGCCAGCGTGAAGGTGCACACGTCGCGGAACCCGAGCCGGGAGCCGATCTGCATGCCGCGCTCCAGCCGCGCGAAGTGGTCCTGGAACTGCGGGTGCCCGGCCATCGTGTCGATCTCCAGGTCGGCCAGGTGCACCTCCTTGAAGACGTTCCCGCCGAACAGCAGGGGCCGTACGCCGTGCGCCTCCAGGCGCTTGCCGAGGCGGTCGGCCTGCGCGTCGGTGAGCTCGCCGACCGGCCCCTCGGCGCCCAGCGAATGGAGCAGGATGTGCTCGGCGCCGATCACCCGCACCCGTTCCAGGGCACGGTCGAAGTCCGGGATCGGCAGCTCGCCGATGAAGATTCCTGTCGTGAATGCGTGCGTACCCATGCCGCGCATGGAACATCGGTTGGCCGGTCCTCCGCAACCTCCGGCTCCGCCATGGCTCGCTCCCCGGCGATCTGCGAAGCTCGCCGCATGAGATACGCGTGGACGTGGCGGATCAAGCCGGACCGGATCGACGAGTACGTGCGCATGCACCGCGAGCCGTGGCCGGAGATCATGCGCGAGCACGCCGCGGCCGGCATCAGCGACTACTCCATCTACCGCGACGGCAACCGGTTCTTCTACACCTTCGCGTGCGACGACGTGGAGGCGGCGTTCCGCTACCTGGCCGAATCGGAGGCGTGCCGGCGCTGGAACGCGATCACCAGCACGATGGTGGAGGGATCGTTCGACTTCCAGGAGGCCGAGCCGATCCGGTTCCTGGAGGAGGTCTTCCGCCTGGAGTAGGCACCGCCCCAACCGGGGGCGGTGCCGGTCTCTGCGGTGGCGGCTCCCGCGTGGAATGGGCAAGGCCGGAATGAGCCCTTCCTGCCTGCTGAGGCGTGCCGGCGGGAGACGATCGATGGGTCGGCGCACGACGGGCACGAAACCAACCGCGCGCCGCGGGTGATGTGGTTCAACAAAGCGAAAAATTGCGTGGAATGGACCGGATTCGGGGCGTATCACACAACAAACGCAATTTCGGGGACACTCACTCAGTTCAGGACCCGGATGGTGGGCCTTGCTCGCGGCCACAGCGCAATCGACCGTTGGGCGCCCATGTTCCACGACGAGGATGGCGACGCCTTGACCATCACGGTGACCGTTCCGAATCTTCCGAGCAACGTCTACCTCTACCCCACCTATCCCCTCGTCCAACCGGCCGGGGCTTTGGAAGAGCCGACTTCCGGACTGGGTACAGGCATCCTCTTCTTCCGCGGCCAGGCCGCGGGGGAGTGACATCACCAACGTGCGCGTGAACGTGAAGGCCGAGGATCCGCATGGCGGGACGGCGAGCACACGTGATATTCAAGGTGGGCGTTCTTTTTGGACCGAAGAAACCGAGCTTTGCCAGCAACGTGAGCAGCCTCATCTTCGAAAGTGGGGAGGCAGTCTCCCGGATGCTGTCCGAAGCCACCGGCGGCGACCACCCGGGGTTCGGCTACGCCTACTCCGTGAGCCGGCTGCCGTCGGGGCTCGGGCTCAGCTTCGATCCGGCCACGCGCACGCTATCGGGAACGCCGAACCAGACCGGGGCCTGGTCCGTCACCTACAAGGCCACGACGCCGACAGCAGCACCGGCGACGCCGATGCGGCGATCGACACGTTCACGATCTTCGTCACGCAGACCCGATCCACAATCCAATCACCGCCCCGAGCTTCAGCGACGGCGCGACCGCGAGCTTCGAGATCGCCGAGAACCACGCGAGCGGCGACACGGTGGGCACGGTGACGGCGAGCGACGACGACGGCGACGGCCTGACCTACTCGCTGGCCAGCGGCGGCGACAACGACTCGTTCACCATCGACGACGCCGCGGGCTCCATCACGGTGGCGTCCGGCATCACGCTGGACTACGGGACACAGGCCAGCTACACGGTCACGGCGCGGGTGACCGACGGCGAGGACGCGGACCGCACCGAGGAGACCACGGCGACCATCGACGACACCATCACGGTCACCATCACCGTGACCGACGTGGCCGAGCCGCCGGGCGCGCCGACCGGCGTGACCGTGAGGCGACCGCCACCACCCTCACGGTGAGCTGGAGCGCGCGTCGGAGAGCTTGGTGGGGCCG
>JAPOQV010000507.1 GCA_026710565.1 Spirochaetaceae bacterium
GGATCGTTGGAGCTCATGTAGCGCTCCAACCGGTGTGGCTGCAGCCGGTGCTTGCTCCACACCCGTGCCACCATCCTCCCAGCTTGGCCGCCAAGCGGCGGGTGCTCCAGTGCGTGGACCCATCGGTCGGCGGCTTGCGCGTGGCGTTGAGAATCCTCGCCTCTACGCTCGGCGTGCAGCGAAACGGCTTCTGACCGCGGTGCCGGCTGTACAGTCCGGCCAATCGCTCGGCCCGAAAGCGGCGTGCCCACATCGCCACGAAGCCACGGCTGCACTCGGCTCGTTCGCACACCACGTCCCACGTGAGTCCTTCGGCGAGCAGCAGGATGACGCGGGCTCGGCGCGCGTCTTCGGCTCGACCGGTGCGACTTCTGGCCCGGTCAGTGAGCTCGCGAAGCCGGCCTCGGTCAAACAATCCGTCTCCCGTACCTCCGATTGTAGTACGAACTCAGATGGTACGGTCCACTAGTTGACAAACCAACGGTGTGGACATACCCTCCTCGCCGAGGGTGTTCCAACCTGTATGAGGAATCGCGATTGAAACGGGCTCGGATCATTTGTTACGCAATAAGCACAGTTTGACGGCTGATTACGTGCCGAGGAGGAGAACTCTGAGATTCTGCTGGCTTCAACAACTTCTAGCAGGCGGAGACATCGCAGCAACCGCATGTACGAGTACACATGATCGCGGGAAACTGGAGTTACGAAGGTCTCGCCACTACGGAGATCACGCATGAGCAATGACAAGAGCTGCTTCGTAATCGCCCCCATTGGGGATCCTGAGTCAGATACTAGGAAGAGATCTGACCAGGTGCTAAAACACATCATCATCCCCGCCGCGCAAGACTGTGGGTACAGCGCAATCCGAGCTGATGATATCGACAAGCCTGGAATCATCACTAGTCAAGTGATTCAGCACATTGTAGATGATCCTCTTGTCATTGCAGATCTCACAGAGCGTAACCCCAACGTCTTCTATGAGCTTGCGATTCGTCACGCGATAGCGAAACCGTTCGTCCAAATCATAGCGAAAGGAGAGCAGATTCCGTTCGACGTCGCTGCCACTAGGACTATTTTCTTCGACCATCACGATCTTGACAGTGTTGCCGAGGCAAAGCAGAAAATCACCGAACAAATTCGTGAGTTGGAAGATGACAGCTCTGATATAGAGACACCCATTTCTACATCTTTGGACCTTCAGTCGTTGCGGCAGAGCGAAAAACCTGAGGACCGTTCTCTCGCTGAACTTGTGGAGGAAGTTTCGAATATCCGGGAAGGAATTGGCAAGATCGACACGAAATTCGACCGCCTTGATAATAAAGATCGGCTCGATTCGCTTCAGCACTCAATCCGGCGGTTGTCCCATAACCTCGTAGACGAAGATGGCCAATCAGGCGTTTTGTCCTCGCGGCGAGCACGACGACTGCGCCCGATGGTGCTGGATGAGTTGTTGGGATTTGGGTCCCACGTTGGACCGGCGATAGAGTTGCTCTTTGTTGCCGGTCTTCTTCGGGACACGGTCCCATGGGCTCACGAACTTGCGCTCGAGTCGTACCGGTCACTCCAAAAAGAAGAAATGAAACTTGCTCGCGAGCGGCTACAGGAACTAGAAAAGGTTCTTGAGTTCTCGATTCACAGCCGTTGGGGCCGGGAGTATTTAGCGGGTGATGGCAAGGAAACTCTCATGGCGTTGGAATATGTCGCGCATCACGTCGGACGTATGGCATCACAGTTTGGGGGATGACGCCGTCTTAGGTGCATTCGCCTGCATGAGGATATTGTGAAGGCGCGAATTGACTTGCGATCGAGTACGAGTCGATGGACGATCGTCCTCTCATGGTGTGGTGGTCATGTCGAGCAAGGGCACGGCTCGCCGGCTAGTTCCCGGCCATTTCTCCGGATACAACGGGAAAGCGTTGGCTTGTCTGACCGTCACGGGGAGAACGGATAGCCGTAGAGCTCAGAATGATACCTTCGCGGTTGAGGGAACGTCCATGGTTTATTCGCTCGGACAATAAGCACATGAGATAGCTGAGTGACATCCGCGTAAACGGCGACAGGTACGGTGGGCCACCGGGGCGGAGATCGGGGCAACGGCCCGCGTAAGGCAACGAGGGTCCAGAACTGGGAGACACCGATTGGAGAGCAGGCGCCGGTGCACTTCGGGCACTTGAAAGTGGAATGCCGAAACCGACCGGACCATTAGCAGGTACGGCAGTTCTCGGTGGTGATGGGCTACTTGCCGGTATCTGTTCGGTCACGTTGTGCTGCGCCAAGTCCTCAGACCATGGTGAGGTCGTAGCGGTGTTCTCAGGCGCGCCGCGTCAGTGCTCTACGACCGGATGAAGACCGTGGTGCTCGGCGGGGACGACAAAGTGTGCCCCCTCGACCGACGCTGCGGCCTATTACGGATTGCGCACAGACCCGCAAGCGGGATATTGGACCAAGACCAGGGCAAGGTGGAGCGCTCAGACTCTCCGTTTGCCAGACGCCAGATAGGCTTCGCGCACTTCGGGCATCTCTCTGAGCATCTCTGCCGGGCCCTCCAGTGCCATGCGCCCCTGCTCCATGACGTACCCGTAGCGAGCAACCTCCAGCGCCATTACCGCGTTCTGCTCCACCAGCAGCATCGAAACGCCACGCTCGCGGTTGATGCGCGCGATGCCGGCGAAGATCTCTTCCCGGAGCCGAGGGGCCAGGCCGAGCGATGGCTCGTCCAGCAGCATCACGGCCGGCTCGGTCAGCAGTGCCCGGCCGATGGCCAGCATCTGCTGCTCGCCGCCCGACAGGTAGCCGGCGCGGTGGCGGCGGCGCGCTTCGAGCAGGGGAAAGAAGCGGTACACCGCCTCCAGGCCGCCGCGGGGATGGGCGCGGCGCCCGCTCAGCGCCCAGGAAGCGGCGCGCAGGTTGTCGTCGACGGTCAGGTCGGCGAACACGCGCCGCCCCTCCAGCACCGCGACCACGCGGAGTCGCGCCCGGTGATGAGCCCGCATGCGGTCGATGCGCCGCCCTTCGAGCAGGATCACCCCCGCGGTGACCTCACCCTGCTCGAAGGGCAGCAGGCCGGCGACGGCGCGGATCGCGGTGGTCTTGCCGGCCCCGTTCGCGCCGAGCAACGCGACGATGCGCCCCCGCGGCACCCGCAGCGACAGGCCGCACAGCACCGGCGCGGCCTGCCCGTATGCCGCCTCGACGCGGCGGAGCTCCAGCGCGGGGGCGGCAGGGGCTGGCGGGCCGCCGCCAGCCGCCGCCGTCTCGGCCGTAGTCAGCTCAGTCGTCGAGCACGATCCAGTCCGACACCGGATCCATGCGCCCGGTGGCCGAGTTGCCCCGGTAGATGCGCCCGACCGGTATCGAATTGTTCTTGAAGCTCACCGGCACGCCGATCAGGCCGCCGGTGTCCCAGTCCTGGATCCCGTCGATCGCTTCCTTGAGGTTGTCGCCGGTGAGCTCCTTGCCGGCGTCCAGCGTGCGCTTGATCGCCTCCGTCAGGATCATGCCCGTGAACCAGCCCTGCAGGGCGAAGGTCGGCACGTACTCCTGCTGCGTCACCTGCGCGATCAGCCGCAGCGTCGCGGACTCTTCCTGCTCCCAGTAATACCGGTACGGGAACACGCCCATGTAGCGGTCGGCCAGCGGTCCGAGCTGCTGAATGATCAGCGGCTCCATCGCCCAGAACGTGCCCATGAACGTCGCGTCCACGCCCGACTGCACCGCCTGCTTCATCACCTCGGGCCAGACCGTGGTCACGTAGCCTTGGAAGATGACGTAGTCCGGCTCTGCCCGGCGCAGCTTCAGGACCTCCGGCGCCACGTCGATGCCGGCCGGCTCGGTCTCGATCTCCGCGACGATCTCGACGCCGAGCTCCGCCGCCCGCATCCTGGCGGCCGGGATCGGGTCGCGGCCGACCTCCAGGTTGGAGTGGAACCGCACGACCCGCGGCGCCGCGCCGTCCTTGCCCCCCTGCTCGGCGATGTACTCCAGCAGGATGCCCACCATCTCCGCATACGTGGGTCCGGTCAGGACCTGGTACGGGTACTGCACCGGATCGGCGAGCACGGTGGCCAGCGACGCGCCGATCATCAGCACCTGGTAGCGCTCGTTGACCTCCGGCGTGGACAGAATCGCGAATTCGGTGGAGTCGCCGTAGAACGCCACGACGTCCTCCTCCTCGGCCATGACTTGCTTGAAGATGGCGAGCGCATTCTCCGGCTCGGAGCCGGAGTCGCGTTTCTCCATGCGCACCGGCCGGCCGTTGATCCCTCCCGTGGCGTTCAGGTAGGCGATGTAGGCATCGATGCCGACCACGCCGAGGTTGCCCGCCTGCGCGTAGATGCCGGTCAGCGGTACGGAACCGCCCCAGACGATCTCGCCGTCGTCGGCCAGCACCGGCGTCGCCAGTCCCGCGGCCAGCGCGACGATCAGTGCGGCTGCGGCGGCGAGACGCCCGGTTCCTCTCACGATGTGCGATGCTGCGCTGCTCATCCTCTTGCTCCTGCTCCGGTTTGCTTCATGGTCCGAAGTCTGGAACACCGGTTCCATATCCGTCTACCGATGCCGGCCATGCCCTGCGGCTCGAAGGTCAGGAACCCGACGATGAGCAACCCGAACAGCACCTCGCGGGCGGGCGACAGCAGCCCGGCGACGCGTGGTCCCAAGGCCCCGGTGACCCAGGCGAAGAGCTCCGGCGTCAACGTGATGAAGAGGGCGCCGAGCACGCCGCCGCTCACCGTGCCCATGCCGCCCGCGACGATCGCCGCCAGAAAGAACAGCGACAGGTCGAATCCGAACTGCCCCGGGGTCACTACCCGGAAGAAGTAGGCCATCAGGCCGCCCGCCACGCCGGCGTAGAACGAGCTGACGCCGAACGCGGTCAGCTTGTAGCGGCGCGGGTCCACGCCCAGCACGGACGCGGCGATCTCGCGGTCCCGTAGCGCGATGAAGGCGCGGCCGACGCGGGCGCGGAACAAGTTGCGCGCGAACAGCAGCGCGCACACGGTCAAGGGAGCGATCAGCAGGTACAGCTCGCGTTCCGTGGTGAGCCTGAGCCCGCCGATCCGCGCGGACTCCACCGGCGTGCCGCCTCGCCCCCCAGTCACCGGCTCCCACTCGTTGAAGACGAAGGTGAGGATGAATTGCGCCGCGAGCGTGGCGATCGCCAGGTACAGCCCCTTGAGCCGCAGCGACGGCAGGCCGGCGATCATGCCGACCGCCGCCGCCAGCAGCCCGGCCAGCGGCAGGCTCACGTAGAACGGCAGCCCGAGGTGGGCGCCGAACCAGGCCACGGCGTAGGCCCCCACGCCCATGAATACCGCGTGACCCAGCGACACCATCCCCGCGTAACCGGTGAGCAGGTTGAGCCCTGTCGCGCTGATGACGTTGATGCCGATCAGGCACGCCATGTGCAGGTGATAGCTGTTGCCCGCCAGCGGCAGCGCAAGCACCGCCGCGCTCAGCAGAGCCGTGCTTGCGGCGGAACGGCCCTCGCGGGTGACTCTCGATCCGGTCACAACCGTTCCACCCGCGGCGTGCCCAGCAGTCCGTGCGGACGGATCATCAGGATGACCAGCAGCACCGCGAACGGCACCACGTCCTTGAACGACGCGCCAAGGTAGAAGCCGGTGACCGCCTCCAGCCAGCCGATGAACAGGCCGGCGAGGACGGCGCCCGCCAGGCTGTCCAGGCCGCCCAGGATGACGACCGCCAGCACGGACAGCCCGATCAGGCCCATGGACGGATTGAGCGTCGTGATCGAGGCGACCACGACCCCGGCGAGCGCCGCGCTGGCGGCGGCGCAGGCCCAGGTCAGGTTGAAGGTCGCCGGGACGTCGATGCCCAGCGAGCTTGCCGCGACCTGATCGGAGGCGGTGGCGCGCATGGCCAGGCCGAGCCGGGTGATCCGGAACAACACCAGGAACACCCCGACCGCGGCCAGGGCCACCAGCGCCCCGAAGCCGGTGTTGGCGGGAATGTACATGCCGCCCATGACGATCGGCCGCTCCGGGAAGATCGACGGCAGCAGGTAGTCGCGCGGCGTCCAGATCATCTGCACCAGGCCGTGCAGGACGGCGGCCAGGCCGACGGTGGCAAGGACCGCCACCGTCGCCTCCCGCCGGAGCAGCGGGCGCATCAGGACGCGCTCGATCCCGGCTCCGAGCAGCGCGGAGGCGCCGATCGACAGCGGCAGGGCCGCCCACCAGGGAAGTTCCAGCAGCACCGCGAAGGTGAAGAAGAAGTAGGCCCCGAACATCATCAGGTTGCCGTGCGCGAAGTTGACCACCCGGGTGGTGCGGTAGACGAGCACGTAGCCCAGCGCGATCAGCGAGTAGACGCCGCCCACGGCAAGTCCGACCAGGCTGATCTCGAGAAAGAACTCCATCAGGGCCGTTCCGCCCCAGTGCCGAGATAGGCGGCGATCACCGCCGGATCCGCGCGCACGGCCGCCGGTGTGCCGGCCGCGATCACGCGGCCGAAGTCCAGCACGATCACCTGGTCACAGATGTCCATCACCACGCTCATGTCGTGCTCGACCAGCAGGACGGTCGCGTCGCGCTGACGTCGCACGGTGCGGATGAGCCCTGCCATCTCTTCCCGCTCGCGGCGGTTCATGCCGGCGACCGGCTCGTCCAGCAGCAGCAATCGGGGGCGCA
>JAPOQV010000508.1 GCA_026710565.1 Spirochaetaceae bacterium
ATCACGGTGACCCCTTTCTCGCGGTTGAGGTCCTTCACGAACTGCAGGATGTTGCGCTTGGCCAGGACGTCGACGCCGATGGTCGGCTCGTCCAGGAACAGGATCTCGGGCTCGTGCATGAGCATGAGCGCCAGGTCGGCGCGCATCTTCTGGCCCAGGCTGAGCTGCCGCGCCAGGGTGTGGAAGAACTCGCCGATGCCCAGCAACTCCGTGACGAAGGCGAGCATGGACTGGTAGCGGTCGCGCGGGATGTTCCAGACCACGCGCTTCCACTCGAAGCTGGCCGCGACCGGCTGGTCCCACCAGAGCTCCGTCCGCTGCCCGAATACGACGCCGATGCGTCCCACGTAGCGGACCCGGTCCTTCATGGGGTCCATGCCCAGGCAGCGCACCGTGCCGGCGGTCGGCGCCAGCACGCTGGAGAGGAGCTTGACCGTCGTGGACTTGCCCGCGCCGTTGGGGCCGGCGTAGGCGACGATCTCGCCGCGGCGGATGGTCAGGTCGACCCCCCGCAGCGCGTGGACCTCGCGGATGACCGGGCGGAAGAGGTTCCTGAAGACGTCGCGGACCTGCTCCGAGCGCTGCCGCTGATGGAAGGTCTTGTCGACGCCGGTGAGCCTAACCGCGATGTCCCCAGCCGACGTACCGCTGCGATCCTGTTCGTGCATAGTGCTTCAGTCCTTTCCTGAAGACGAACGCCGCTACCAGCGACACGGCGAGCGCCGCCAGCGGCGTGTGCCAGAAATCCGGCGGCGCGATGCCCAGAAGCTGCCGGCACGGATACCACGCGACGAAGCCGACCGGCAGGACAGTGAGCATGCCGGCCAGCAGGAAGGAGCTCAAGCCGTCGAGCGGAAACGACTTGAGCTGATAGAGGAAGCCGAACGCCCTGCTCGAGATCTCCTCGGCCGCGACCGGTGCCCAGAAGGCCAGGCTCCCCCACAGCCAGGAGAAGGCGAGCACGACCGCGCACGACGCCAGGAGGCTGCCGGCCAGCATCAGCCACCAGCCGACGGGCAACGCCGTGCCGAGCTGCAGGATCGCCCACACCAGGATGCCGGCGCCGGTCAGTAGCTGCCAGAGCCCGGAGAACGGCATGAAGCCCTCGGTGAGCAGCGTCATCCAGAGCGGCTGCGGCTGCACCAGCGTGTGGTCGAGCTGGCCGCGGCCGATGCGGCGGCTGATGGCCAGGACGTTGTAGCCGAACCCCACCTCCAGGATGCCGCGCACCAGCGCCGCGTAGCCGAGCATGAAGAGGATCTGGTCGCGGGACCACGGGCCGATGCCGCCGAACCGCTCGGCCAGCAGGAAGACGGCGGTGACGCCGGCCAGGTTGAGGACGATGTCGGACACGACGTTGATGACGAAGAAGCGGAAATCGCGGGTCATCCACATGAAGTCCAGCCGTGCCTGTGCCCGCCAGCGGGCGAGGAGCATTGTCAGCGTGCGCACCACGCTCATCCCCCGTGCGAGACCAGCCGCTCGCGATTGGCGGTCCAGACCAGGTGCGCGAGCGGCCAGAGCACGGCCAGCCAGAACAACTGCAGCCCGAGCAGCAACGCCGGATCGCC
>JAPOQV010000509.1 GCA_026710565.1 Spirochaetaceae bacterium
CGGTGCGCTCGCTGCCGAGCCGGTCTCGGAACAATCAGGAACCCCTCGACCTGGATGCCGCCGGCAAACCTCCCACTCCCATGCCCTCTGATCCGAGTTTGCGACGGCTGCGATCGGCACCCCGCCAGCCCCGTCACGTGGGCATCGCACCACACGGAGTCCTGAAGACCCGTGCGCGATATCGTCAGAGCCCGTGCGGCGCAGCTCGTGCCGCCAACGGCGTTCCAAACCGCTATTTGATCACTTTGTCCTTCTCCTTGTTCCTGCGTCACGTGGAGCGGTTCGACGCCATCGTCCCCTACGAGCCGTGCTGGAGCGCGGGGTCAGGCTTCTGCTGCACACCCGCTTCGTCGACGTGATCGAGCGCGACGGCCGGCTGGCCGAGGCGATCGTGGCCGGACCCTCGGGACCGGAAGCGTTGCGCGCGCACTGCTTCGTGGACAGCACGGACGACGGGCTGGTGGCCGAGGCCGCCGGCATCGGCGCGCCATGGCCGCCTCGCGCGGCACCGACGCTGCGGACATCGAGCCCCTGGAGGTGCGGCGCGCGGTGGAGCGCCGCGGCGCCCACCTGGCCGTCGACGAGGCCCCGCCGCCGGCGGCGCTGACGCCGGGTTCGACCGGTTTTTTCGCAGCGCCGCCGATTGCGAATACACTGATACAGTGGACGATCGGGAACTAACCCGCATTGCGAGAACAATCGTATGGGACTACCGCTATCATCCCGAGGACGTGGCGGAGGTACTGCGCGGTCGTCGCGAGCGGGTCGGTCATCTCGACAGACCGGCATTGTCCGTGCGGATGCTGCAGACGATGTCGTGGCAGCGTATCGTGACAGCGCTGACGCTCGATGAAGTCCGGGCGCTGTTGACTCCGGAGACGATCGCGCGGCTCTGGCCACCGTCCTTGCGGGAGCGCTATGCACGAATCCGAGGCGCGCTACGAGGAGATCCTGTATCCCCTGCAGAATGGAGTGCTGACCACGCTCGGCGCTTGCGAAGCTCCGTTCTATCTGACCGGTGGTACCGCACTACATAGACTACTTCGGGTTCCGTTGTTCCGAGGATCTCGACCTGTTCGTCAGCCCGCGCGCCCTGATCTTCTCCGCGCGATAGACGCCCGTCGGTCTCACGGTCCCAGAATGGGCGCGAGGAATCCAAAGAGATGAAAGACCAGCCAAACGTCCTCTTCGTCATGACCGACCAGCAGCGGTTCGACACGATCGCCGCGCTCGGCAACCGCCACATCTTCACGCCCAACCTGGACCGGCTGGTGAGCCGCGGGGTGAGCTTCACCAACGCCTACTCCACCTGCCCGGTGTGCGTTCCCGCCCGCTATACGATCCGCACCGGCTGCGAGCCGCCTGCCACCAGGGTCTTCAGCAACCGCATCTCCGTGCCGGCGCCCGGCCAGGCCGACACAGTCGAGGACCGCTGCGGGCCGTACCTGGCCAAGGTCATGCGGCGGCTCGGCTACCGAACCTTCGGCATCGGCAAGTTCCACTCCAGCCCCCCGCGCGAGCCGCTCGGCTACGACGTCCACCTGCACAGCGAGGAGCTGTACTCCTCCCCCGAGGAGCGCGCCACCGACGCCTACGCGACGTGGCTTGCCCGCGAGCACCCCGAGTACGGCCACCTTGAGCAGCTCATGGGCGAGCGCACGGAGATGTACCACATGCCGCAGATGAGCGCGCAGCCGGCCGACTGCGCCGTCGAGGCGTGGGCCGCCGACCGCGCGGTCGAGCAGATCGGCGCCGGCGACGGCCGGCCGTGGTTCGGTTTCGTGTCGTTCATCGGCCCGCCCCCTCCCCTCGCCCCGCCGATCCCGTTCAACCGCATGTACGACCCGGACCGCATGTCCGATCCCGTGCGCGGCGACCTCGCCACCGACCACATGGACCAGCAGATCCCGCGCATGAACCACCTGATCTGGGCGGAGGACATCAATGACCCGCACGCGCGCATCCTCAAGGCGCGCTACTACGGCGAGATCTCCTACATCGACGACTGCCTGGGCCGGATCCTCGATGCCGTCGATGCACGCGAGGACGCCGACAACACCCTGATCTGCTTCTTCTCCGACCACGGCGACCACCTGGGCGACCACCACGCCTGGCAGAAGGAGAGCTTCTTCGAGGCCAGCGCGCACGTCCCGTTCCTGGTGAGCTGGCCGGCGCGCCTCGCCGCCGACCGGCGCCGCCGCGAACTGGTGTGCCTGACCGACCTGTTCGGCATCGCCACCACCGCCGCCGGACGCGCGCAGCTCCGCGACGGCATCGACGTGCTGGGCGTGCTCGACGGCTCGGCGCCGCCGCGCGACTCCCTGGTCGGCTGGTATGGACTGCCCGGCACCGGCGAATGCAAGGTCATGGTGCGCGACCGGCGCTGGAAGTACGTCCATTTCGCCAACGGCAGCCGGGAGCAACTCTTCGACCTGGACGAGGATCCGGACGAGCTCCGCAACCGCGCCGGCTCGCACGCCAAGATGGCGGCCGAGCTGCGCACGACGGCCGCCGCCGCGTGCCGCCGCCCCGGCGCGCTCGACGCCCTGGAGGACGACGACCTCAAGGCGCTGCCGTTCGCGCCGTGGGTGTGGCGGGGGGAGCGGATCTACCAGTTCGACCGGTCGCGGGGCATCACCGGCTTCCCCGAGCACCCCGCGGATGCCCTTCGCGGCCGGGCATGAGCCGCTCCGGCCCGGCCCGGCCCGCTTCTACGGTTGACGATCGGGGATCGCCCACTCGCCGGGGCGCATCACCGGCTCGGGGGGGGCGCGCGGGAGGCAGCCGCCGGTTTCCATCCGGGCCGGACCGAGCATGAAAGCCTCGTGCGCGGCGCTCGAGTTAGCGCCCCGGTGCGCGGGCGGTCGCC
>JAPOQV010000510.1 GCA_026710565.1 Spirochaetaceae bacterium
GGGCTTCGAGCGAGTGGCGGGGTCGGTATTGCTTTGCCGATTCCAATGCGACTGTCAGGCCAAATCGGGGGGGTACGGCAAAAGCAAACCACCCTTGCCGCCCCCCAACCGAGGAACTGGGACCAGAGGGCTCCGCCCGCTCCCTGCAATCGCAGCAGGTGTCGAGTCAACCGGTATGACCAGATGCCGCTTCGATCACGGGCGTGAAGAGGCAGTCGACGCCCCGGAACGAACCGCAACATTAGCCAAAATTTCATAGCGAAGGTGTAACCCATTTGGGGTACATTCGGAAATGAAATCTTGACGGCCCGAGAGCGCTTCGTCAGCAAAGGTGGACACCTCGGGCGGGGATGGCGCCAGCCGCCCTGGTTCCGTCCGGCGCGCTGTACCCGGCCTCCGTTACGCTGTTGATCAGCATCCTCTCAGTCTGCCCCTGAAAGGCCAATGAGCGGGAGTGGCCCCGGCTCTTGTAGAGATATCCAGAGGCCAGAGCCAGGTTTCGCGCCAACACTGAAATCGACGATCGGGCAATGCGCCTCCGATTGCTTGCACACGCTCGCTCAAACCGTCCATTCGCTGCATGTCGGTCACTGTTGTTCTGGCAATTGGATCAACAGGGTTCTGCAATTTCTCCCGGAGTTCGCGGTGGGCCAAGTTGGGTCGTCTTGGCCAGTTTCTTCGGTGGCGTGGTCGTTCGACGGAGTGCCCTGATAATCGCAGGCGCAGATCGGCGGTTGCGGCTCGCGACGGCGCCGCGACTGGCGGTAGTTGGCATTCCTATGGGAGGTAGCGGATCACGGGTTGGCGCCGATCTGGAGCGGTGCAGCCTGTCGGATCACGTCATGGGAGCTACGTCCCGGAAGGGGGCTTTTCGCGGGTTGGGTCCTGACATGCTTTGTCACATCAACTTTGTGCGAGCAAGGAAATACAGGACGTGCCTCAAAAGACCAGTTGTCGAATTGCGCCTTTAGGATTTCGTTCTTTCCACTCAGCCGTGTCATTGCGTCCAGCCGGTTCATGCCCCCATCTGCGAAGTGCGCTCAGCCGGTCAGCGGTCGTCGCAGTTGACGACGACGTTATCCTTCCTGCAGTCAATTACCCCCTCACCGCGGTGCCACGCACCGTAGCAGCGCCCGGGGCCGATGGGGTTGTTGAAGGACAAGTCGTTATCGAAGTCTACGAACAGGCGGTGCTCGAGGGAATGTTCCAGGGCGTTCAGTTCACCTCTGGATAGTCGCCTTCCGGGCGCCAGGTCGTAACACAGCGGATAACCCGTATGGTAGTGATCCTCGGCGACACAGCCGCTCAGGACGGCGACCACGAACAGGAGAAGTGTTGTTTTTTTCACGGCGGTCACCCTTGCTCGCAAGGCAGGCAGTAACGCCTCTGTCTTATGACTCCGTGCCTGGCGATGTCGTTGACAACCAGGGCCAAGGACGAAATGGTATTACAAACACTCTAACGGTATCGAATACCCTCGTCACGGCGGTAGCCCAAATTGGCAAGGATGCCGAAGACGATTGTGTAGGCAGCCAGCCATAGCCACGATTCGACCGGCCAGGAATCTCCCGAAACTGCCGCCCAGGTCAGTTCGCCGATATGGCGGGTCGGCAGCACACGCGAAATGTTGTCCATGAAGTCGGGCATGCTCTCCGGCGGGATAAACAGGCCGCCGGCAAAAGCCAGCGAGAGATGAACGATGTTGGCGGCGGGCAGGGCGGCTTTGGGCGGGAACGAATAACCGATTGCGATCCCCAATAACGCCATTGGAACCGCACCCAGAAATATGCTCGCCAGCATGCGCCCCCAGGCGCTTGGCGGCATGCCAGCGTCGGTTGTAGACAACGCGACACCGATCAGGATCGCGATGGCAACGGCTGCGAAGGCGATCGCAGCGAGAATCGCGGCGACGAACCGCGTCACGGGGGAGACCGGGAGAACGTGCGCGAATTGATCCCACGGCGATTCGCGTTCATTGGCAATACCAACCCCGAACTGGAAGAAAGCCACCCCCAGAGCCGCGAAGATGCTGTACGACCCCAGCAGGAAATTTGCCGTCTGGCGCGAATCGATAACCGAAAGACCGACAAAGATGAAGATGATGCTGGGCGTGAAGACCGTCAGCGATGAGTACGCAGGTGTCCGGACCAGGGCCAGCATCTGTGCACGAAAATGCTCGATAACTAGCATCAGGTGTTGTTGTTCTCGGTGATTGCGACAAACGCCTCTTCAAGGCTGGCCGGTCGCACCTGCAGTTCGGAGAAAGTGACCCCCTGCGTAACGAGGGCGCGAACAACGGCGTCCGCGTCGTAGGCAAGGATGGCTACCTTGTCGCCGATTCGCTCTATCCGCGCCACACCGGAAAGGCCCTCGCGCGCCTCACCGCGGTAGGTAATACGGCTCTGCCCGACCCGCGCGCGGATATCGTCGACCGTCCCCTCGGCCACCGCGCGGCCATTGCACATAACGACAATCCGCGTCGCCAAGGCTTCCGCCTCCTCCAGGTAATGGGTGGTAAGAACAGCGGTGCCGCCGCCGTTCCGGTAGCGAAGAACGGCTTGCCAGAGAGCCTGTCGCGACGCGACGTCCAGACCGGTGGTCGGTTCGTCCAGGAACACGAGGTCGGGATTGCCGACGAAGGCCAGCGCGACGGCAAGGATACGTTTTTGGCCGCCGCTGAGACCTCCCGCCTGGCGCCGCCAGACCGCCTGCAAGGGAAACCGCGCGAACAGGTCGGCGTCTGACAATGGTGTGGCGTAGTGGGCGCGCACCAGTCTGACGATTTCGGAGACCCGCAGGTTGTTGGGAAAGCCGCTTTCCTGGGGTGTGAGGCCGATTTGCCGCCGCACGCCGACATCCTGAGGATTTCCCCCCAGCACTTGCACCGATCCTGAATCGGCGCGGCGAAGGCCGGTCATGATGCCAATGGCTGTGGTCTTCCCAGCGCCGTTCGATCCGAGAAAGGCGTGGATTTCCCCCGCTGCAAGGGTCACGTCGAGACCGGCCAGAGCGGGTATCGTACCGTAGGTCTTGTGAATGTCGACGAGTCGCACCACAGCCGCCGTATTGCAGGTGGCCGCGTGCGCCTGGCTGGCGTTGCTGCTCATAGGCAACGGATCTTCCCACCTCATATTCGATGGTGACCAGAAGGGAAACAGGCAGGGCAAGACGAGTGCTGGAGCCTGACTATCATTGGCGCTTCTGTCAAACTTCGCAGGAACTCGTGTAATGTGAAATTTTGACAGATCGCCCCAGCGTGCCACCCCTCAATTAAGGGGTGCTCACGGCAACACTGACTTATGGTCCGCCCGCGCATCCGTGCCCACGCCACGGCGCCGCACGACACGA
>JAPOQV010000511.1 GCA_026710565.1 Spirochaetaceae bacterium
GACCATTCGAGCGGCTGCGGTAGGCCGACCGCCGCAAAGTCCTTGTCGATCTTCTGCTTGTTCTTGATCAATGCGGCCAGTGCCCCAAGCCACCTGCCCCTCGCGTTCGTGATGACGACCCGGGACCCGTGGCGATTGACCGCGACCCGGTAGACCAGCCCCTGCCCCTTCGCGGGTGTGCGGAGTATCCCGTGAATGCTCGGCGAGAGATGCTTGAAAGGGGAGTCGATCCCCTCAGTCCGTGCCTGGGCGAAAAGCGCCGCCAGGAAGTCACGTCGCTTGACCTGGCTCTGCGTGAGTTCTGTTGACTCGACTGTCTTCTCGATGTCGGCCGGCTCGGCAACCACCGCAAAGAGCGGGGCAGGCGGGGAGTCGCCGATCGTGATGGCCCGTACCGTGACCATCCAGATCTGCCCGATGCCGCGGTCGTTCAGCGTCTCCACCGCTTTGACGTGCTCGGGCCTTGCTTCTTCAGCGATCCAGATTGCTCGCTCCACGTCCCGTTGCGACAGGTAGGTCACGAGCTGGCCGAGGTGGCGGTGATCGCTCCGTCCGAACTGGTTCTCGATGACGACATCGCCGAAGTTGGTCTCCGCCACAATGTCGATACTGAAGTCACCGGCACCGACCTCTCTCTGCGGGCTGGTCAATCCGAGCCCGAGGACATTGTCGAGCTCGCTGATGTGCGCCTGGAGCCACGGCGTAAAGTCGCCATCCTCCGTCGGCCAGACTTCGCGGATCGCTACGGTCTTGATGAACCCGACTGTCGATGGCATGTAGAGTCCCCCGACCAGTCTGCCCGCTCCGTCAGCGAACCGTGCCCAGCGTCGCCGTCAACATCAAGGCCGACCGCCCTGTCGCGGCGGCTCGACTCTGGCAAGCCTCCCCGTCACCTTGGTCGCTTGGGCGTCCATCATCTCAGGCGAAGAGCCGCGCCGTCCCTGCCGAAGTTACGTACCGTGGCATCCGTGGAGTGGATCGAGAAGTGCACGTTGTCCGCATCCTCGGACCAACCGCCCGGGGGCTCTAGATCGGAGCCGTCCAGCGCCATGTTCGGAAACGCATACCGCCGAATCCAGACTCCACGCCATCGCTCCGACCGCCATTGCGGCGTGAATGCGTCACCTCCCATAGAAAAACGCCAACCGCGGATCACGCCGACTTCCGCCCGCTCTCGTCAGCGTCCGAACCGAGAAGGACGCCGCCCGCGCCGTCGGAGCGCTTGCCGACGTAGCGGAGCAGCGTCGTCTTGCCGGCTCCTTCGCCGCCGACCACCTCGGCGATCTCTCCCGAACGTACGTGGAGGGAAAGCCTGTCCAGAACCGGAGCCCGCGTGCCGCGGTATCGAAACGTGATCTCGTCGAGAAACAGTTACATCGGGAACGACTGTCTCACGCCCTCGGCGGCTCGGTGCGAGGTCATCGCGGTGCTTCTCAGCCCGGCCTCGTTCCGACCGGCAGGTTCACGGGTCGTTGCCGCTACCCGCCTGCAACTCGCCGGGCACATTGTCGTCGCGAGCCACTGCGAGCGGTCGTTGTAGAGGTTCGTCAAC
>JAPOQV010000512.1 GCA_026710565.1 Spirochaetaceae bacterium
AGCCCGCCGGCCAAGTTCGCTCGGGTCGAAGCGGGCGGGCCGCGCCCCGCCCCCGACCGTGCGGGCAGCCTCTCCAGGGATCAGCCCCCCCCGCGCCTGTGCGTGCGCCAGCGCCGCTTCCGCGTCCAGCCAGCGCTGCAGCAGCCCCTCGCCGGAGAAGATGCGGCGCAGGTCCGCGCCGCCGTGCAGGTGCCCGTAGTAGAGGGCGTCGAGCAGGTCGGTGCTTCGGTCGCCGGCGTCGGCCGTCACGCGGACGGGCTCACGATCCCGCCGGCGTGAGGACCAGCACCCAGTCGTGGAAGGCCGGCGCCTGCGGCATCGCCCAACGGCCTTCGGCATCGCCGCGCACCTCGCCCAGGTCATGCGCCTGTCCCGTGGACGGGTCGATGAGCTCGGCGCCGTACGCCCGGCCCGGCTCCAGCGCGCACGCGGCCACCGGCTTCATCACCTCGCACGGCACGTAGATCACCCGCACCCCGCCGACGATGCCGGCGGCGTAGGGCTGGTGGCGATCCTCTGCATCCTGCGCGGGATCGACCCACTCCGGGTGCGGTTCGAAGCGCCACCACGCGAAGCGCTCCAGGATCCGCTTGCCGACACCCAACTGCGTGGAGCCGGGGAACGACATCGCCTCGTCCCAGGGGCGCCCGCCCCAGGTGGTGCCATGCGGCGATGCGCCGTAGGGAAGGTCGCTGCGGTCCACCTGCCAGATGCCGTTTGCGCCGTAGCTGTAGCCGGCCGCGCCGACCAAGACGGTCGACCAGAACTGAAACCGCTGGATGTCGTCGCGGTTGGTGCCGCGGATCATCTCGTAGTTGCCCTCGCTGTCCAGCACCGGCATGCGCGGCTCGGCCGCCAGCGCCTTCTCCATCATGTCGACGGCCTGCACGGTGGCCGGATAGCCGTTGTGGCCGGTCTGCAGCCAGTGCAGGTCCATCGTGGTGGGATCGTCGACCTGGTCGGTGCCGAAGCGCGTCGGGTGGATGGTCAGCAGGCGGCCATGACCGTCGGTCTCCTTGATGTAGCGCGACATGTCGGACCAGACGGCGCGCCGGTCGGCGGGCAGCCACGGCTCGCCGCGGAAGATGCGGCGTTTCATCTCCCGGTTGGCTTCGCTGGTGTAGAACGGCATGAGCGCCTCGCCGGCCACGCACCAGGCGACGGGATACGCGCTCCAGCGGGCGATCAGGTTGCGCCAGTGCGCCTTGAGGACGCCGGCGCCGGCAACGTCCAGGAAGTACCCCCAGAACCCGACCACGCACGGCACCAGCCCGCTGCGTACCAGGTGGGCGATGCGCAGGTCTGCGGCGTCGAAGTACGCGGGGTTGATCGTCGAGAAGTCCTCGGACCACGGGAAGCCGCCGTCCCCGGCGCCGCGCTCGTCGAACGGGTCCATGTCCGGGTACAGCCCGGCCACCAGGTGGATGACGTTGAATCCCTTGGCGGCGCGGTCGGCGGCCAGCTCGCGCACGTCGTCCGGCCACCGCAGTCGCCGGCAGAGGCCCATCCACCAGGTGTCGCCGAGCCACAGGAACGGCGTGCCGTCGGCATGCTCCAGATGGCGGCGGTCGGCCGCCGCCCGGATCGGGCCGTGCCGGAGCAGCGGATTGGGCTCGTCTTCGCCAGCGGTGATTTCGAGCTCACCGGAAAGCCCGTGCAGGCCGGCATCGCCCGCGTCCGAGCACCGGGTGCGCCAGCGGTGCGTGCCCGGAATGGGGGAGGCATACCGGGCTCCCCAAGCGGTGCCGCCCGCCCAGAAGGCCGGGATCGCCCGCTCGCGCCCGTCCGGGCCGGTGACCCGGAGGTCGAGGGTGATCTCATTGAACGGGTCGGCGCGCTCGACGTCCGACCGGAAGCTCCACTCGGCGACGTGGTTGACGCGGCATCGGTTCTGATACGGGGCCATGCCGGCGAGTATAGCGGTCCTTCCCTCGGCGAAGAGCGGGGAATACACTCCGGGACCGATGACAGCGGCGGAGCGGGACGCGACCTACACGATGGGGCGGAGCGAGGGTGAGACCGAGCGCCTGATCGAGCAGGCACACCTGTACGAGAAGATGACGCTGCGGATGCTGCGCGACGCGGGTATCGGCGCCGGCATGAAGGTGCTCGATGTCGGCAGCGGCGCCGGCGACGTCGCCTTCGCGGCGGCGCAGCTCGTCGGTCCCGAAGGCTCCGTGACGGGGATGGACGTCAACCCGGAGATCCTGGACACCGCGCGGGCGCGGGCGGAGCAGGCCGGCCACGCCCAGGTCGACTTCATCGCGGGAGACGCGCGCACGCTGGATCTCCCGGACGACTTCGACGCCGTGATCGGACGGCTCGTGCTGATGTACCTGGGCGATCCAGCGGAGGCTCTCAGGGGGTTCGCCGCGCACGTGCGCGCGGGCGGCATCGTCGCCTTTCAGGAGGCCGAGATGACGCTGTACGAGACCATCGCGCACCCGGATACGCCGGTCGTCAACAAGCTCGTGGAGTGGGGACTGGAGGTGTTCCGCCGTTCCGGGGCCAACATCGGCATGGGGCTGGAGCTGCAGGGCGCTTTCGTGGACGCGGGCCTGCCTTCGCCGGCGGCCAACCTGGAGGCACCGGCCGGCGGGGGACCGGACTGGGCCGGCTACGAGTACCTGCAACAGGGCTTCGCCAGCCTGCTGCCGCTCATCGAGTCCTTTGGCATCGCCACCGCCGCGGAGGTCGGCGTGGACACCGTGGCCGAGCGGCTGCGGCACGAGGCCGCCGCGTCGGGGCGCCTGGTCGTGCTGCCGCCGCACGTCACCGCGTACGCCCGCGTGCCGGCGTAGACCGGGAGCGAGGCAAGACCGATGGAGCTCCGCAAGCGGCTGTTGCTCACCGGCGGCGCGACCGGCATCGGCCGCGCCATCGCCATCGCATGCGCGCCGCCGGCGTCGGTGGTCGTGGCGGACGTCAACATCGAGGATGCGGAGCGGACGGTCGAAGCGGTTTGCGCTGCCGGCGGGACCGCGCACTTCGTGCGCTGCGACGTCACCAGCGAGGCGGACGTGGGCGCTCTGATTCGGACCACCGAGGAGCTGATCGGCGGGATCGACGCCCTGATCACCGCCGCCGGCGTACTGCAGGCGGCGGCCGTGCCGGTCGAAGAGATCGACCCGGCCGACTGGACGAGGACCGTGGAAGTGAACGTCTACGGCTCCTTCTACTGCGTCAAGCACGCGCTGCCCGCGCTGCGCCGGTCGCCCTCCGGCGTGGTGATCCTGCTCGGGTCGGGGGCCGGGATCGCTTCCGGCAGCTCCTCGGTGCCCTACGCCACCAGCAAGGGCGGCGTCTACGGACTGTCCAAGGCGCTCACTCCGCGGTTGGCCGAGGACGGCATCAGGCTCAACCTGCTGATGCCCGGCAACGTCGACACGCCGCTCAAGCGCCGCGCCGAGGAGGCCATGAACGCAAGCGGCAGGCCGCGCAACCAGTCGCTGGCGGATCCGGCCGGGGGGGCCGGGGTCGTGCGGTTCCTGCTGTCGGACGAGGGTGACTACGTCCGTGGCGAGGGAATGACGCGCTGACGACCTCCGCCGGCCTGGCCTACAGGTACGGGATGCCTACATGTACGGGATGATGGCGGTGGCCAGCGAGGTCTCGATCTCCCAGATCGCGGTGGATACCGCCTGACCGATCAGGTCGAGCTTGCGCACCTGCTGGATGCGGTCGGACGCGCGCTCAAGCTCGCGGGGGGACAACAGCTTCTTGAAGATGCCGCAGGCGTTGGCCAGGCAGATGATGACGATGTCGCGCGGCTCGGGGATCTCGTCGCTGAACAGCACGCCCATGATCCGCTGCTTGACTTCCCGTTCGGCCTTGCCGCCGATCAGCGGGTAGCGCCGGGTCCGGAACACCCACAGGAACCGGTCTTCCTTGCGTTCCAGGATACCGCGCTCCACGAGCCGGTCGAGCGCGCACTCGCGGATGTCGTCGGAGAGGTCGCCGATCCGCTCGACCCAGTAGCGCGCGTCGTGCCGCTGACCGGCGTGCTTGATGGCCGCGAGGGTGGGATCGAACATCTGGTCCTCCAGCGGGGTGGAGTCCAGCAGCACCAGCTCGTTCAGGTCGGTGTCGATCCGGTTGAGCAGCGCCAGGTCCATCAGCACGGCGCCGGACAGGGCGTACCGTGTCGTCGATCCTGACACGTGCTCGAAGCGCCCGCTCTGATCGTCCAGGAGGAGCAGCATGATCTCCTCCGCGAAGGTCAGCGACGTGCTCTGTTCTTCCGCCATGTCCGATCCATCCTATTGAGAGAACGCACCTTACCATACCGGTCTCGCAGGAGTCTGCGAGTCGGGCGCGTGGCCCACGGGCTCAGCGGCGCTGCCGCTTCAACCGTCCGCCTCGGTCGCCGCGAGATCACGCAGGCCTGCGCCTCGGAGAGCGCTGGGAGGTCCCTGCGCTACACCCACCCCGTTGCCCAACTCAATACGGGCTGTCTCTGGTGGTAGTCGGGCACCAGCGGGACACGGCAAGGTAGTCGAGCAGCCGCTCGGTGGAGCCGGCGGTGCCGATGAAGCGAAGGGCCTCGGCGGCGGCACCGCGCACGTAGCGTGCGGAATCGTGGAGCGCGGCAGCCAGCGGAGCGACGGCGCGCTCCGTGCCGCGCGTGAGGAGGCCGAGCGCCTCGGCCGCGTGCTCGCGTACGTGCTCGTCGCGGTCCTGCAGGGCGTCTTCCAGCGCGGGCACCGAATCGCCGGCACCGATCAGGCCGAGAGAGCGCGCCGCCCGCTGCCGGACCTCGCCTTCCTCATCGTCGAGACGCGCCTCCAGGCCGGCCGCGGCGCCGATCGCGCCCGGACCGATCTCACCAAGGGCGGCGGCGGCCATCCGGCGGACGTCCGAGCGCTCGTGGTCGACTGCCGCGTCCAGGAGGCCGACGGCTGACGCCCCCGCGGCCGCCAGGCCGGTGGCAGCCGCGGGGCGCGCCGCGCCGTCCTCCCCGGTCAGCGCGTCGGCCAGGGCCGGCAGGCCGCTGCCGTTCAGGGCCAGCCGATAGGCGGCCTGCAGCCGCTCGCTCTCGCGGTCGTCATGCAGCCGTGCCGCGAGCGCCGGCATGTCCCCGTTGCCGAGGCGCGGTGTCTCGCCGTGGTTGTGCCATGCCCACATCGCCTGCCGGATCGGGTCCCGAGCGTCCCAGTCGCGGTCCGCGCGGCGCCAGGCCGGGGCGGCCGGCTCGGCGGTGCGCCGGAACAGGAACTTGAGCATGAAGCGGTTGCGGTCGCACTCGTTCAGGGTCGACTGATGCCAGATGTTGTGGTGGACGATGACGAAAGTGCCGGCCTCCCCGGCGAGTTTCCGCATGGGGATCTCGTCCGGCCGCTCGGCGTGGTACTGGCTACCCGGCAGGACGCCCGTCGGCCCCAGCTCGGGCGGCGTGTCCTGCGGGTAGTAGAACAGCAGCGCCCAGCGGTCGCGGTGAAAGAAGTCCTCCGGGCTGTCGGTGTGGATGCGGGTCGGCTTCCGGCCCGGCGTGTTCACGTGACAGTAACGGTGCGCGTGCATGGTGTAGCCGGGACCCAGAATGCTGGTGAGCGCGCCGATGACGTGCGGATCGGCCAGCATGCGGGCGATCCGCGGTATCCGCGGCAGCAGGTTGTTGCCCGGGTTGCCCTCCGCGGCGATCACCCGCTCCAGCGTCGCGCACAGCTCGTCGTGGTAGGCACGCGGCAGCGCGGACCGCAAGGTGACGTAGCCCCGGTCGATGAAGTGCTGCATCCGGGCGTCGTCGAGCAGGATCGGTTCTGCAGAGTCGCTCATGGCACGGGTCACTACTCATCCTCCCGCTTCAGGTGGTCGGGTGCTCCCAGCGCGGCGTCATGCCGTCCAGCTCGTGCTGGCGGACGTGGATCTGCGGCATGCGCGAGCCGCGGTGCGTGAACACCACCATGCTGTGGATCCAGAAGCAGGGGTCCCCGCCGGGCGCGGCGTGGTTGAACTGCCGGTGGTAGACGTACAGCGGCTTGAAGCCGACCGCGCGCGGCGGCACCACCACCGTCTGCACGTCGGTGTTGTCCGGATTGGCGATCACCATCGACCCGGGGCCGGACACCACGTAGAAGCCCTCGACCCTGTTGTCGTGCTGGTGGATCTCGTTGCCCTCGCCGGCCTTGAAGATCGCCGGGTAGTGGTGAGGGTAGGCCGGGAACGGCTCGTGCGAGATCGTCACCACCGTCAACATCTCGGCGCCGGGGTCGTTGACCCACTGGTGCCGCGTGCCCTCGGTGATCACCACCTCCAGCCCCGGCTGCAGGGGGATGTCCATCTGCCGCCCGGGCGGCTTGTCCAGCCACACGCGGAGCGTGCCGGTCCCTGCCAGCACGTGCACGGCCTCGCTGTCGGCCTCCAGCCGGCCGCTGCTCGCTCCGGGCGCGATGATCCGCTCGCCCACCGTGAAGCGCTCGTCGCCGGTGGTCGCCTCGCACAGCAGCTTCACGAACCGGCCGTACGGCAGGTCCTCGACGATGCCGTCCTCCTGCGTGACGACGATCTTGCCCGTGTACGCCGGCTCCCGCCTCGGCAGCGGGACGTACGGCACGCGCCCCTGACCGGGCCATATCGGTAACGACGACATCGGCCACCTCCTCGGCCGCGCTCGCGGCGCGGCCCATGCATTGTACCGTAGCGATCATGCTTCTTGGTGCCGCGGACTATCACAAGGGCGACTTCCGCGCCTTGACCGACGAGACAGCCGCCGCCGCGGCGGCGCTGGGGTTGCGCGCGCTGAACGCCCGCACGGACGATCCGGAATCGGTGACGCCGGCGGAGACGGCCCGGTTCCGGGAGACTCTGGAGCGCCACGGCCTGACGGCCGGCCAGACCAACGGCGACTACGGCGGCGGCCTGGTCAGCGAGGACCGCGCCGAGCGGGAGCGCACGGTGCGGTTCGTGCAGGAGATGTGCCGGCTGTCGCGGCTGCTCGGCTCGCCGACCACCTACCTGCGGCCGGGCAGCCTGAACCCGCGCGGCGCCTGGCTGCCGCATCCGCGCAACCGGTCGCGGGAGGTGTTCGACCGGCTGGTGGACAGCGCCCGGCAGGTGTGCGCGGTGGCCGAAGGCGAGGGGTTGCTGGTGGCGGTCGAGGGCGGCGTGGTGTCGCCGCTGTACTCGCCTGAGCGGATCGAGGCGTTCATCACCGCGGTCGACTCGCCCGCGCTCGGGTTCAACCAGGACCCGGTCAACCTGATCGGCAGCCTGGAGCAGGCCTACGACACCGGCGCGCTGATCGCCGACAGCTTCGACCGGCTGGGGCGCTTCACGGTGAGCGCGCACGTCAAGGACTTCACGCTGGTGGAGGCGCTGCTGCCGCACTTCGAGGAGGCCGAGATCGGCGTGGGCATGCTGGACCAGGCCGCCTACCTGTCGCGGCTGCAGGGGACGCGGCCCGGGGTTCACGCGTACATCGAGCACTTGTCCACCGACCGGTTCGCCGCAGCCGTGGCGGAGGTGGCGGCGATCTCGCGCGCTGCCGGGATCGAGTGGGACTGATCCGGGACTCCGCGTGGCTGACTCCGAGACGCCGGGCAGGTATCTCGGCGCGTATGCGCTGTGCCGGGACCCGTCAGGCCGGCTGCTCCTGGCCCGCCTGGCTCCGGGCCTGCTGGACGAGGGGCTCTGGACGATGCCCGGCGGCGGCGTCGAGTGGGGGGAGCCCCCGGACGGCGCGGTCCTCCGCGAGCTGGAGGAGGAAACCGGCATCGTGGATGTCCGGGATGCCCGCGTCGCCGCGGTCTTCTCCAATGTCTTCGAACGGAGCGCGGAGCGCCCGCACGACCCGTTCCACGTCGTCGGTCTGATCTACGAGGTGACTCCGGGCAGCTTCGACCTCCGTCCCGAGTTCGACGGATCGACCGACCGCTGCGAGTGGTTCACCGAGCAGCAGGCCCGGGAGCTGCCGCTCGTGCCGATCGCCCGTTTCGCCGTCGACCTGGCATGGCCGAAACGGTAGCAATGGCTGTGTGCGTCTCTGCTACTCGCGCTGAATTACTGGTGGACCCGGATCTCACGGATGCCGAAACCGGCGCCATGTTTCGTGCCTTTTTCAATCTGACGGCGCACTGGGGCCTTGATGACCGGGAGAGCCGGATCCTGCTGGGCGAGCCGGCTGTGCGCACGTACAACCGCTGGAAATCTGACCAGTTCGCCCCGTCGCCCATCTCACGCGACACGCGAGAGCGCCTGTCCGTGCTGAACGATCCGCAGGAGGCCGAGACCAAGAGCAGCGTTCGGCGAGCCCCTGTTGAGCACTGTTGACGGCCGCATCCACCGCCCAGCGATGACTTGCGCGGATCAGAAGAGCGCACGCTCGGCTTGGCGTAACGAACTGAAGTGTGTGATCGGTTTCCACGGGCTTCGAGACATCGCGGGTCAGCCATGCGCGAAAGAACTGGCAGTGCTTTGAGAAGAAACCTTCACCCACGGCGTGCACGTACTCGATCGCCTCTCCTATCCAAGATCCGGCGACGACGCCTCGCCCGCACTCCTCGTGCACCTCGCGGGCGAGAGCCACTTCCGGCGATTCGCCGGGATTGACTCCTCCGCCGGGAAGGTGGAGTCCAGTCGACGTTCTCACCACGCCCAATCTTCCTTGGCTGTCCGCGAGCAGAGCGTGCACACCGGGCCGGACGACCTAGGTGCTTCCCGGCTCTCGCCTCCCGAACTCCAGGACGCGATTCTCCCCGCTCGGGTCCCGCGGCGTTGCGGGCGCGAACGGTCCGTGCGGGCTCCAGGAGCCAAGCAGGCCGGTGGCTTCGGCAGCCGCCCGATGGCAGGTGGCGCGCAGCTCGTCCGCCGAGTCGTGGCCGATCAGCGCCTGCTCGAGCTCGTCAGCGTCGGTCGTGAACGGAGCCGCGCCCCAATTCCGGACCACGTCCAGCTCGTGGTCGGTGTAGTGAAGCTCGCCGCCGAGGAGCCGGGCCGGACTCGCGACGTGGACGTAGAGGGAGGTCAGGGCTCCGGCATCGTCGTACAGCTCCAGCAGGTTGTAGGGCCGGGAGAACCAGTAGAACGCCCTGATGTTGGATCTGTTGGCCCAGCCTCCCTTGGGGCCGGTGACCGGGTTTCCGATGCGGGACAGGGTGCGCACGCACCCGTCGTCCACCGCTTCGATCTCCGCGGTCCATGAGCGCCGCGGCGTGCCGTCGATGTTGGACACCACCACCCTGATGCGGTCGCCGGCTCTCACGGCCACGGTCAGAGCGCGGGCGCGAACGGCCCTCGTGGGCTCCAGGACCAGAGCAGAGCGGTGACCTCGTCGACGGCCCGGTAGCAGGTGGCGCGCAACTCGGCCGCGGCGCCGTGGCCGTGCAGCGCCTGCTCGAGCTCGTCCGCGTCGATCGTGAACGGTGCCCTGCCCCGGCGGCGGACCACGTCCACTTCGTGGTCGGTGTAGCGCAGCTCCCCGTCGACGAGCCGTACGGGACTCGCGATGTGGACGTAGAGCTGGGTCAGGGCGCCAGCCGCGTTGTACATCTCCACCAGGTTGTAGGGCCTGGAGAACCAGTAGAACGCGCGGCTGTTGGACTTGTCGGCCCAGCCGCCCTTGGGGCCGCTGACCGGATTGCCGATGCTGGTGATCGTGCGCACCGAATCCTCGTCTGCCGACTCGATCTCCGCGGTCCACGATCGCCGCGGCGTGCCGTCGATGTTGGACACCACCACCCTGACGTGGTCACCGGCCTTCAGCATCGAGCGTTCCGATCCCGGGCGTTACGCCGCTCGCCAGCTTCGGTAGAGGTCGTCCAGCGTGAAGTCCGGCAGCTCGTCGAATCGATAGGTGGATGAGGCGCCCTGGAAGCCGGGCGTGTGCTGATCGGTATCGGCCTGAAGGGCCGTGTCCAGCGGTTCGAACGCTGCGAACGCCCGCTCCGCTTCCTCCGTGGTGAAGCGGTCCGCCATGCGCGGTCCCCAGTGCAGGGTCATCGGGTGGGCGCCGGCCGCGTAATCCCGCTCCTTGTCGGCCCAGCGCACGGCCTCGGGGCGCTTGTCGCCCAGCACGTACTTGGCCTGCTTGCTCAGGTAGATGGAGAAGAGCATCTGCCCCTGCGGGCCGCGGCCCGGATGGATCGCGTCGAGCGCCGTCCGGTACGCCCGCGCGTCGCCGGCCATCGCGGCGCGGAGGGCCGCCTCGGTGTGCTCGAACGCGCGGTCGGTGCGCTCCGTCCAGCGCTCGCACGCCTCGCGCGCGGACGGCGACAGGCGCGGCCGGA
>JAPOQV010000513.1 GCA_026710565.1 Spirochaetaceae bacterium
GCAAGACCACCACCGCCCGCCTGGCGGTGGGCATGTACCGGCCCGACAGCGGCGCCATCACGTACCGCGACCGCGCCGGGGTCGTGCACGAGGTCGGCAGATCGACGGCCCGCGCGCGGCGCGACCTCCGCACCCGGCTGGCGTACGTTTTCCAGGACCCCGCCCGCTCCCTCAACCCGCGCATGCGGGTGGAGTCGATCCTGCTCGCCGGGCTGCGCTACACCTCGGATTGGCGCGGCTTCGACGACGGACGCGAGCGCGCCCTGGCCGCCCTGGAGGCCGTCGGGCTGGCCGCCCGCCACCTGAGCCGCCGCCCGCCCGACTTCTCCGGCGGCCAGCGCCAGCGCGTAGCCATCGCCCGCGCGCTGATCGTGCAGCCGGAGACGCTCATCTGCGACGAGATCGTCTCCGCCCTGGACGTGTCGGTCCGCAGCCAGATCCTCGACCTGCTGCAGACGCTGCGCCGCGAGCTGGGGCTGACCCTGCTGTTCATCTCCCACGACCTGGCCGTCGTCACCTACTTCTGCGACCGCGTCGGCGTGATGCAGGGCGGACGCCTGGTGGAGGAAGCCACGGCGCAGGAGCTGGCGGCCGGCCCGCGGCATCAGTACACCCGGCAGCTCTACGCGGCGGTGCCCAGGCTGGCCGGCTCCCGTTGAACGGCCGCGCTGACCGGCTGCGATCCGTCACCGCGCGCCGGCGATGACGCGGCACCCGGATGCGTACGAGTATCGCCTTGCCGCATCGAGGAGGTGCCCCATGACGCTCGCCGAAGTCCACGACGACCGCTCGCTGCAACGGTTCATGACCGAGCCGTCGGCGGCGCTGACCGAAGCGGCGGCGCGGATCGACGGGCCGGTGCTCGTCCTGGGCGGCAGCGGCAAGATGGGACCGGAGCTGGCGGCGACGCTGCGGCGGGCCGACCGGGCGGCGGGGGTCGAGCGCGAGGTGGTCGTCGCGTCGACCTTCAGCGACGACGCTACCCGCGCGGAGCTGGAGGCCGGCGGCATCCGCTGCATCCGCGGCGACCTGACCGACCCAGGCTTCCTGGACGCGCTGCCCGACTCCCGCCAAGTCGTCTACATGCTCGGCTTCAAGTTCGGCAGCGGCACCGACTGGCGGCGCGCGTTCCACGTCAACTCGATCGTCCCGTACCTCGTGGGCGAACGGTTCGGCGACGCGAACATCGTCGTGTTCTCGTCGACCAACCCGTATGCCGAGGTCGACTACGTGCCGGGCGCGGCCGACGTCGGACCGCCCCTGGCCGGCGGCAGCCGCGAGGACGCGGAGGTACAGCCGCACGGCGTCTACGGCTGGTCGATCGTGGCTCGCGAGGCCTCCTTCGCCACCACCGCCGCCCGGCACGGCGGGCAGCGCATCTGCAACTATCGCCTCAGCTACGCGCAGCACCTGTGCTACGGCGTGCTGCGCGACCTGGCCGACAGGGTCCTCCGTGGCGCGCCGATCTCGCTTGCGGTGCCGGCGGTCAACCTCATATCGCAGCGCGATGCCGTCGACGTCGCCCTACGCTGCCTGGAGCACTGCGCCAACCCGCCGTGGACGGTCAACGTGTCCGGTCCCGGCCACCGGGTCGCCGGGATCGTGTCCGCCCTGGGGGCCGCGCTCGGGCGCGAGCCGGAGCTGGCCGGCGGCGAGGGCGGTGCGGCGCCGTTGATCGACGACGGCCTGTGCCGCACGACGTTCGGCGAGCCGCGGGACGGCGTCGGCGAGCTGATCGCCGCGGTGGCGGGCTGGGTCGAGCGCGGCGGCGCGAGCTGGGACAAGCCGACGCTGTTCGGCAGCGTCGATCACCGCTACTGAGCGGAGCTCACACCCGCATGCCCTCAGACCCGCATGCGCAGCATCGGGCGCGCGAACGACACCGCGAGATGCTCGCCGGTGCGCCGTGACGTGGTGCCGGGCGTCATGAAGTGGATGATGAAGGCGCGCCGTTCGCGCGCGGTGTTGTTGGGCGCGGTGTAGTGGAACGTCTGGCAGTGGTGCAGCATGGCGCCGCCGGCGGGCAGCTCGATCGCCACCGACTGTGAGCCGTCCACCTGTTCGGCGCTGTCCAGCAGCGCGTTGGTGGACGCCGAGCGGTCGTGCTCCAGCGCCTGCACGTGGGAGCCCGGGATCACCTGCATCGCGCCGTTGTCGACGGTGACGTCGTCGAGCGTCATCCAGCAGCTCACCAGGTTGGCCGGCACGCATTGCCAGTAGGCGTTGTCCTGATGCCAGAACACCGGTCCGCCGTGATAGGCCGGCTTGTACAGCGCCTGGTCGTGGAACAACTGGATGTTGGGGCCGATCAGGTCCTCGATGCAGTCCAGGATCGGCTCGTGGTAGAGCATGCGGCGGAAGTGCAGGTTGCGCTCGCACATCTGCATGATCTGCAGCATCTGCTCCTCCGCCTCGTTCTTGGCCTCCACGTCGTCGGTGTCGTCGATGGCGAGGTTGCGGAACGAGTTGGCGCCGGAGCGGGCAAGCGCGAACTCGCGGTCGTACTCGCGGCGCAGCAGCTCGACGGTGGCGTCATCCAGCAACGGTCCCAGCTTGACGTAGCCGTGAGTGTGAAAGGCACTCACCTGCTCGGGGGTCAGTCTTCGGTAGCCGTCGGTCATCACGTCTCCTATCCAGACCCTATCCGAGCCGCGGCACGCTGTCAGCCGGCGGTCAAGCCGGCAGGCTTGACCTCGCCTACTCCCGCGGGCATCGTCGCCGCGGAATTCACGACTCACTACGGAGGTCAATGAAAACATGCATCGAACGAAGAACCGCGCCGCGGTCACGCTGATTGCCGCGCTGGCGGCCCTGCTGGCGGCGCTCCCCGCCTTCGCCAGCGCCGAGGGAGAGACGGCGGCGGCGGAAGAGATCAAGATCCCGATGCTGTTCCGGGAGGGCGGCAACGACGCCAACACCGTCATGTACCGCGGCTTCATCGAAGCGTTCAACGAGAAGTACGACGGCCGCTACGAGCTTGACATCGAGTGGGTGCCAGGCATGGCGGTCGAGATCAGGCAGAAGCTGAAGGCGCTCAACTCGGCGCGCAACCTGCCGGCAGTGGTCACCCAACTCGGCCCGGAGGCGGCGTTCGCCGAGGCGCTGATGCGCGACGGCCGGCTGATGGACCAGCGGCCCTACTTCGACGCCGACCCCGAGCGGCAGAAGGTGGCGTTTCCGGAGAGCGTCGAGTTCAACACCGACGCCGAAGGCAGGATGTTCACCTCGCCCTCGACCGGCGCGCCCTACATCGGCATCTACTACAACAAGGAGATGTTCGCCGAGGCCGGCATCGACGCCTTCCCCACGACCTGGGACGACTTCTTCGCGGCATGCGAAGCGCTCCAGGCGGCCGGCTTCACGCCCCTGTCCATGCACACCACGGAGACCGGGTGGATCACCAACCTGCTGCTCACCACCTACCTGGGCCGCACCCAGGAGGGTCGGGACTTCATGGACATCCGCTACCCGACCGACGAGTTCACCTCGGAGATCTACATCGACGCGGTGCGCATGGTCGAACGCCTGTACGAGTACACCACCGCGGACGCGATCGGCGGCACCTATGCGCTGGCGGCCAACCACTTCTCGGCCTCCGACACGGCGATGATCGCCAACGGACCGTGGATGATCGCCAGCTTCGGCGACACGCAGTACTCGCCGGAGGGTTTCGAGGACAAGGTCGGCTACGCCCGCTTCCCCAACGACATGATGATCACCAACCTCGGGCGCGAGTACGGCCGCGGCGTGTCGATGGACCACGACCTGGCGGTGCGCGAGGGCGCGGTGGAGTGGATCAAGTTCCTGGCCACCCGTGACAACATCGCCCAGCAGGCGATCGCGCTCGGCCACATGACCCACCTGGTGTCGCTGAACGAAGACGAGAAGGCCGGGCTCGGGCCGGTGAATCTCGAGTATTTCAACGCGGTCGAAGGGGTCGAGCTGACCATTCCCTGGTTCCAGGCGCAGTGGGATCCGATCAACCAGAACGAGACGATCGTCAATCAGCTCCCCGCCCTGCTGTACGACGAGATCACGGCGGAGGAGTACGCGGCCATGCTCGCCGCATCGGCCAAGGAGTACCTCGAATCGCTGTAGGCCTCCGCTGCGTGGCGTGACGGCGCCCGGTACCTTCTGGATCGGGTACCGGGCGCGCCCGCCCACGCGACCATGAGCAACCGATGATCAAGCCCGGACGCCTGTGGATCGTCCTGTTCCTGCTGCCGGCGCTGGCGATGTTCCTGCTGGTCTACCTGGGTCCGCTGGTGACGGCGGTGACCACCAGCTTCACCAAGTGGAACGGGGTGCAGGCCCCGCAGTTCATCGGACTCGACAACTACCTGCGCCTGGCGACCAGCGCCAAGTTCCAGGCCGCGTTCGTCAACAGCATCAAGTGGGTGCTGGCCGCCGCGTTCATCCACGTGCCGTTCGGCGTGCTGGTGGCTCTGGTGCTGTTCAAGCGGCCGCGCGGCTGGCGCTTCACGCGCGCCGTCTTCATGATCCCGAACGTCCTGGGATGGACCGCGCTGTCCATGCTGTTCATCTTCATCTACCTGCCCGACGCCGGCATTCTCAACGGGCTCATCCAACTCCTCGGGTTCCGGGACTTCAACCGCAACTGGCTGTATGAGCCCGGCAGCGCGTTCACGGCGGTGACCATGATCTGGCTGTTCTTCGCCGCCGTGATCACCCTGATCACGATGTCGGAGCTGATGGCGATCCCGGACTCGCTGGGCGACTCGGCGCGCATCGACGGCGCGAGTCCGCTGCAGGTCGACCTCTACATCAACCTGCCGCTCATCCGGCCGATCGTCGGCACCGGCATCGTGATCGCCGTCACCGCGGTGCTGAAGGCGTTCGAGATCATCTTCCTCACCACCGGCGGCGGTCCCGGCAACCGCACCCAGAACATCTCCGTGATCATGGTGAACCGGCTGCTCAACAGCCAGGAGTACGGCTACGCCAACGCGCTGGCGGTGGTGCTGCTGGTCATGGGCATGGTGGCGGTCCTGCTGGTGCAGTGGCTGTTCCGCCTGGGCAGGAGCTACCGTGAGTAGCCGGGCGGCCGAGCAGGTCGCCCTGCGCACGCCGCACGAGCGGTTTGCCGACGGGGCGGCGGCGCTGTTCCGCTACGCGGTGATGGGCTTCGTGATCGCCATCTCCGTGCTGCCGCTGGTGTGGGTGGTGGTCTCGTCCCTGGAGACCAACGCCGAGATCCTGTCCTCGGCGCTCAATCTGCCGGCGCAGCCGTCGCTCAAGGGCTATGCCACGGCGTTCCGCTTCGCGCGCCTCGACCTCAAGTTCGTCACCTCGCTGATCGTCGCCGTCTCCACCACCACCATCTCGCTGCTGATCTACTCGCTTGCAGCCTATGCCCTGTCCCGCTTTCGCTTCCGCCTGCGCACCCTCGTGTTCACGCTGCTGATCTCGTCGATCCTGATACCGGTCAACACGATGGTGCAGCCGGTGTACGCGGTGGTGCTGCGGCTCGGGCTCTACGACACCAAGGCAGCGCTGATCCTGGTATACACGGGGTTTGCCATGCCGCTGTGCCTGTTCGTGCTGCGCAGCTACATGATGCACCTGCCCTACGAGATGGAGGAGTCGGCCTACCTGGAAGGCGCCAGCGTGCCGCGCACCTTCTGGCGGATCATGCTTCCCCTGACCCAGCCGGCGCTGGTCAGCTCGGCGGTGCTCACCTTCCTGGGATCGTGGAACGAGCTGCTGTACGCGCTGCTGCTGACCTCCTCCGAGCACAACCGCACCCTGCCCCTGGCGATGCGCTACTTCATGCAGCAGTTCACGTTCGACTTCTCGGCGATGTTCGCCGCGCTGGTGATCTACGTGGTGCCGTCGATCATTCTCTATATCCTCCTGCAGGAGAAGATCATGTCCGGCATCGCCGCCGGCGCCGTCAAGGAGTGACCGGATGCCCGAAGTCCCCGCGTTCCGCCGCCACATGGTCTACCAGGGATCTCCCGCCGAACGCATGTACTGCCTCGTCGGCGATCTGGACGGCGACGGTGTGCAGGAGTTCATCGTCTCGACCCGCAATCCGGAACAGCTCCACTGGTTTGGGAGAACTGGCGGCGGCGCCTGGCAGCCGCACCTGATCGACGACACCTTCCCGAGCATCAGCGTCGGCGGCGCGCTGGTCGACCTGAACGGCAGCGGCCGGCTGGACCTGATCGGCGCCACCAGCGACCGGGGCAGCAGCGTCTTCTGGTGGGAGTGCCCGGACGATCCGACCCGGCGGTGGGTGCGCCGGGAGGCCTTCCCGCTCCCCGCTCCCCGCACCCACGACCTGCTGCTGGCGGACATCGACGGCGACGGGCGGCAGGAGCTCTACGTCTGGAACCAGGATGCCGAGACGCTCTTCAGTGTCCCGTTGCCCGACGATCCCTATGCGACCCCGTGGCCGGAGGTACGGCCCGTCGTCACCGGCGTGGACGAGCAGGCGCTCGCGGCCGCCGACGTCGACGGCGACGGCAGGCTGGAGCTCATCGCCGGCTGCTCCTGGTACCGCCTGCTGCCGGATGGCACATGGGAACGGCACGTCTACACCCACGACTACGGCGGCGTGCGGGTGGTCGCCGCCGACTTGGACGGGGACGGGCGGCCGGAGATCGCGGTCGCCGAGGTGGCCCTGGACATCGGACGCACGTACGGACGCCTGGCGCTGTTCCGGCCCGGGGCGGACGTCGAGGACGTGTGGGAAGACGAGGTGCTGCACGACCGGCTGCTGGACGCGCACACGCTGCAGGTGGCCGATTTCGACGGCGACGGCCGGCCGGACCTGTACGTGGGCGAGATGGGGCGGGGGGACTGGACCGAACCGCACCCGCCGGCGCAGTTGCTCTTTCTGAGCCGCGGAGAACGGATGGAACAGGTCGTCATCGACACCGGCATCGGCACCCACGAAGCGCAGGCCATCGAGCTGGACGGCCGCTGCGGCATCGTGAGCAAGCCGTACCGGGCGCTTGCCGACAGTGCCCCGCGACCCGCGGAGGTCGACGCCCTCTACCTCTATCTTCCGGAGTGAGCTGACGGGTTGCCGTGCCGCCAGCTCTCCGGGCGGTTGTAGACGATGGCAGCCTGAAACGAGTTGAGTAGCCGGTGCGTCCGGCGCGCCTGCCGCAGCGCGGCCGCGTCGATGGTCCCGGTCACTGCCGCTTCCTCGTTGCCGGCGCCGTCCAGCACCGTCCCGGCGGTCCCGTCGTGGTCCACGATCATGGCGCCTCCGCAGAAGCGTTGCGCCCGCTCGTCACCGGCGTCGTCGACCGGGGGCAGACCCGGAGCCGGCCGGCCCGCGCAGCTCACACCGGCGATCGTGACCGCGCAGTCGCGGGCGAACAGGGGCCAGCGTTCCCGCCGCCAGCGAATCCAGCCGTCGCGGTTGCCGCCGTAGGACGCGAGCGAATTGGCGTGCGGCGTCAGGATCACTTCCGCGCCGCGCAGGGACAGCAGGTGGATCATCTCGAAGCGCGTGGCGTCCGCGCAGACGGCGACTCCCAGCCGCACGCCGGCCAGCCTGCCGTCCGCGACCTCGATGACCGGCAGCTCGCGGCCCGGGCTGAAGTGCGGGAGCTCGGCCGGGGTCAGGTTGATCTTGCGCATCACGCCGGCGATGCCGCCCGCGCCCGCGACCACGAAGGTGTTGTAGCGCACGCCGCCACGGCGCTCGACCAGACCGAAGCCCACCGCGGTGGCGAACTCCGACGCCAGACCGACCGCGCGGCCGACGAGCGGTGAGTCCAGTTCGAGCGCGGCGCCAGGATCGTAGGTCCAGCCGGTCAGCGAGAACTCCGGAAAGAGGACGAGGTCGGGCCGGGTGCCGGCACCACTCACGAGCGCTTCCAGCCACGCGCCGTGCCGGTCCAGGTTGATCGCCGGATCGGCGCAGAACCGGAAGCTGACCAGGCTGACGGCGATCTCGGCGCTCATGGATCGGAGCGTACCGCAGGCCGGCGTCGTACGTGACCCGGCAGCCTTTGATGGTCCGCGCGGCGGCCAGGATAATGGCAGCGGTGGAGGGATGAGTCGCTTGGCGGGCAAGCGCGCGGTGATCACCGGAGCCGGGCGGGGGCTCGGCCTGGCGGTGGCCGAGCTGTTCGTGAGCGAGGATGCGGCGGTCGTCCTGGCCGACCTGGACGAGGGCGCCGTCACGGCAGCGGCGAACCGGCTCGCGGCCTCCGGCGGCACGGCGATCGGGGGGCGGGCGGACGTCGCCGCGGCCTCGGACGTACAGGCGCTGATGACCGCGGCGGTCGAGCGCCTGGGCGGCCTGGACGTGCTGGTGAACAACGCCGGGACCGTCAGCGCCGGCACCGTGACCGATGTCGACGAAGCGCACTGGAATCGGGTGATGGCGGTCAACCTCACCGGCTCCTTTCTGTGCTCGCGCTACGCGATCCCGCACATGGAGCGGGCCGGCGGCGGATCGATCGTGTGCGTCTCTTCCTCGGCGGGGGTGGTCGGCAAGAGGGATCAGGTCGCCTACAACGTGTCCAAGCACGGCCTCGTCGGCCTGGTGCGCTGCATGGCGCTTGACCACGCCGACGCCGGGATTCGCGTCAACGCGGTGTGTCCGGGGGCGATGGACACGCCGGCACTCCGGGAGCTCAACGCCGGGCAGCGTGCCGAGCTGGCCGCGCGCAATCCGCTCGGCCGCGTGGCCGAGCCGGCGGAAGTGGCGCAGACCGTGCTGCACCTGGCGTCCGACGAATCGTCGTTCACCACCGGCGCGCTGTCCCTGGTCGACGGGGGCCTCACCGCGATGTTGCGAACGTTCCGGGAAGGGACCTCTGGCAAGAACGAGAATTCCGCTTCTCGCCCTTGATGCCGATTGGCATCCTCTCAGCCGCCGAGGTACACCATCGACAGACCGGCGACTCGCTCGAAGTGAGCGTCGTACGTGAGCAGCGACGCGCCCGTCTGCAAGGCGTGAGCGGCGACCCAGACGTCGTTGACGGGAATCGGCGTTCCCGCCCGTCTCAACTCGGCGGCTACCGAGCCGAATCGACTGCAGGTGTCGAACGTGACCGGGACGAACGCCACGAACGGCTTGGCAAGAAAGCGTTCAAGCTGTTCGAGGTTCTTCCGGTACCGCGTACCGTGCCGGAAGCCGTAGATCAACTCGCCCACGACCGCCGCCGGCAGAAGGATGCGTGCCGCCGAGTCGACCCTGTCCGTGACCGCCGGCTCAGAGCGCAAATACCCGGTGTAGGCGTTCGTGTCGAGCATGAGCCTCATCGCCAGAACTCGTCGTCCATCCGATCGAGATCGGCCACCGCATCGAGCACCGCTCGCTCGTCCTCCTCGGACCATGTCCCACGGAACTCCCTGAGGGAGTCACCGACCGTGCGCTGCTCCCCGTCGGCACTGGCCAGGCCCGCGCCTCTGCGCATCAGGTAGACGGCAGCCTTGTTCAACGACGTGTCGCGACGCATCGCGATCTCGTGAAGCCGTCGTTCGAGTTCCGGTCCGAGATTGCGAATGGTCAATTGCTTCATGAGCACCAGCCTACGGAGATCGATGACTGCCGGCAAGTCGTTTCGACTCACAATGACTCGTACCGTCGACTCATGTCTGATACGTTCACGCTGGTGCAGTACGACGACGAGGCGTACCGGCAGGCCATTCGCCGCAACCGGGGCTGGAACTTCTGGGTCAACGTCGGCGACCTGTCGTTCGTCACCCTGGCCGGCAGCTTCGTCTTCATCTCGACGATCCTGCCTCTCTACGCCAGCTACCTGACCGAATCGCGGGTCCTGATCGGCCTGATCCCGGCCGCCTACCTGCTCGCGTCACATGGCCCGCAGCTTTTCATGGCCGCGCGCGCGGAGGCGCTGGGCCGCAAGAAGCCATGGGTGGTGAAGGTCAGCGTGTTCGAGCGGGTGCCGTGGCTGATCCTCGGGCTCGGCATCCTGCTATGGCCGGAGGCGCCGGCGTGGTTCTCTTACGCCTTCCTGGTCGCCATGCTGCTGGCGGCCCAAGGCGCCGTCGGCGTGGCCAGCCCGGCGTGGCGAGCCATGCTGGCCAACGTCATCCATCCCGACCGCAAGGGGCTGATGTTCGGGCTCGGCAGCTCCTTCGGCGGGCTGATGGGTGCCGCCGGCGCGCTGCTGGCCCGGTACATCCTGGACACCATCGCCTTTCCCCGGTCCTTCGGCGTGTGCTTCCTGCTGGCGTTCGCGGGCCAGGCGGTCTCCTGGACGTTCCTCACCCTCAATCGCGAGCCGGAGCGCCCGCCCGACCGGCCGCGAGCGCGCCTGGGGTCCTATCTTCGGGAGTTGCCGGAGGTGCTGCGGCGCGACGCGAGCTTCGCCCGCTTCCTGATCAGTCAGGCCCTGGTGATCCTGGGCACCCTGGGGGTGACCTTCTACATCGTGTACGGCCGCGAGGCGTTCGGCGTGAGCGACGCCTTCGCTGCGACCCTGACCATGGTCGCGCTGATCAGTCAGGGCGTGGGCACACCGCTCCTGGGCTGGTGGGGGGACCGTTTCGGGCACCGGTCCGCCGCCGGAATGTCGGCCCTGCTGTGTGCGGGCGCGGGAGTTGTCATGATCATCGCTCCCCGCGCTGCGTGGATGTACGCGGCCTTCGCCCTGCTGACGGTCTCCGACGCCGGGCTCAGGGTGGCCCGGCCCAGCCTGGCGATGGACCTGGGAGCCGGCGGCCGGGTGCCGACCTATGTCGCCCTCACCACCACCCTGCTCGCCGGTCCTGCCCTCATCGCGCCGATACTCGGCGGCTGGCTGATCGACCTGGTGGGCTTCCGCCCGGTGTTCGCCGCCGGGACGGTGCTCGCGCTGCTCGGCTGGTTGCTGGTGCGCACGGGCGTCGCCGACCCGCGGGTCAAGGGCCGACGATAGATGCGTTGCACCTGCTGACCATCCTGACTACATTACATCCCCGTGCAGATGGAAGAGATCGGGACGCTGGAAGCCAAGACCAACCTCTCGGCGCTGTTGGACCAGGTGCTCGAGGGCAAGAGCTTCTACGTGACACGGCGTGGGAAGCGGGTCGCGGAGCTCAGGCCGGTGGCACAGCCAACCCGTACTCGCCGCGCCGGATTCGCCAAGGGCACCTTCACCTACATCGCGCCGGACTTCGACGCGCCATTGGACGACTTCGCCGACTACCGATAGTGACGCTGCTGCTCGACACGCATACGCTGCTCTGGTTCGTCGAACACGCGCCGCAACTCTCCCATCGCGCCAAAGCCGCCATCGAGGACAGCGACAACACCGTCGTCTACAGCATCGCGTCCGTGTGGGAGATGGCCATCAAGCTCGGGCTCGGCAAACTCGCCATGTCGCGTCCACTCTATCCCGGGTTCGCCGATCTGCTGAAAGCGCATGGCATTCAGGAACTGGGCATTGCGTACCGCCATGCCAGCGAAGTCTCGGCCCTCCCGTTGCATCATCGTGACCCCTTCGATCGGCTGCTCGTCGCCCAGGCGATGGTCGAGAACCTCCCGATCGTCAGCGCCGATCGGGCATTTGACCCCTACCCGATTACCCGGATCTGGTAACGGCTTAGTGCTCGTATTCCTCCATCAGCTCCACGTGGTTGCCGTCGGGGTCGGTACAGAAGCAGACGCTGACCGAGCCCTCGGTCAACTCGAAATTGACGGGACCGGAGATGAAGTGGACTCCCTTCGCCCTGAGCTCTTCCACCGCCCCCGGCAGGTCGTCGACCACCAGCGCGAAGTGGCAGGAGCCGACCGACCCGATGGGCGGCTGGTGCGGTTCGATCGGCGGCGTGTAGTACTCCAGCAGGTCGATCAGGATGTCCGGGCTGTCGGGAGCGGCCAGCCGCGTGGACTGGGCGCGCGCACCCTGGAGGCCGTTCGCCTCGTCGATCTTGTCGCCTTCGAGCTGGTGGTTCTCCACCAGCCTCAGCCCGAGCTTGTCGACGTAGAATTCCAGCGCCCGCCTGGTGTCGCTGACCGTCACCGCGACGTGGTCGAATGTCCGTACCTTCATGCGCCGATCCTACCCGATCGGCTACATCGCGGTGAGACCGCCGTCGACCAGGAACAGCGCGCCGGTGGTGAACGACGATTCGTCGGACGCCAGGTGCAGCACGGTGCGGGCCACCTCGACCGGCTCGGCGATGCGGCCGAGCGGATGCCACCCCGCCAGCTTTGCGCGATGCTCGGCGCTGAGCGAGTCCGTCATCGGCGTGTTGATCACCCCCGGGCACACGGCGTTGACGCGGATGCCGGCGTCGGCATGGTCCAGCGCCATGCAGCGGACCAGGCCGATGACGCCGTGCTTGGACACGTTGTAGGCGACCTGACCCTTCTGCCCGGTCACGCCGGAGGCCGAAGCGATGCAGACGATCGAACCGCCGCCTGACCGCGCCATGTGCGGGACCGCGTAGCGGGAGCACAGGTAGGAGGCGGTGAGGTTGACCGCCAGCACGCGCTCCCAGTGCGCTTCATCCACTTCGGTCACCGTACCGGCGCTGGAAATCCCGGCGTTGTTCACCAGCACGTCCAGACCGCCCATGCGCTCGACCGCCGCGTCCATCAGCTCCTGCACGTCGGGCGTCGAGGTGACGTCCGCGGGCACGGCGATCGCCTCGCCGCCAGCGGCCGCGAGCCGCTCCGCCGCTGCCGCGGCGGAGCCTCCATCCCTGTCGGCAAGCACGACGGCGGCCTCCTCGCGGACGAACAGCTCGGCCACCGCCAGCCCCAGCCCGCGGCCGGCTCCGGTGACCACCGCCCGCCTGCCCTCCAGCCGCTTCATCGCCTGCTCATTCAATCCGACCGTAGTCACGCCCCCACGGATTGGCAAGCGCGGCACCGAACCGTAGAGAGATGCCGACCGCCGTTGGATGACCTTGGACGACCTCCTAAGCCGTTGACGTAGTCCGCCACATTACGAAGCATACCTGGAACACTACCTTACCTATGAAAGAGGTGAATGAGACCGAGGAGCTCACGGAACGCCAGATTGCGAGCGCACTACCCGCAACTCTTAGAAGACGCCTCATGCGTGGTCAGTTCGAGTCCGGTGCGGACGTCGCGGCGTTGCGCCGGTTTGTAGGACTCTCACAAGTCCAATTCGCTGCGGCGGTCGGTATCAGCGTTCATACGCTTCGCAACTGGGAACAGAACCGGCGACGCCCTGAAGGGCCGGCGCTCGCTCTCCTTCGAATTGCCGCGCGGCATCCGCGAGTAATCCGGGAAAGCACCGAGTCCGTCTTGTACTTCAACACATGAACCAGGGTGGGTCTTGCATCGTCACGAAGCGTCTCCCGTTCGCATCCCGGGCTGATCGTCTGACGATGGTCAGGGGCGGCCGGCGCCATGGTCGAGGTCAAGCGTGTCCTGCCACAGTGCGGCGAGGAAGTGTTCGAGCGGCCAGATCTCGATGTCACGCGATGGACCGGTCTCGATGGAAGCCAGCTCCTCGTCGGGATCGCCGGACAGGTAGTGTGGCGGCAGCAGCCCATGGTTGATCGCGCGTTCCAGGGAAGAGCCGCTGTCCTGCTCGAGCCGGCGCGGGACCCACGCGTCCTCTGTATGAATGCCCGGAGACATGGCGATTATCTTGATTGTCGCTGTCAGCGATGGCGACCAGCAGCTTGACCGCGGCCGGTCACCAGCGCTGGTCATCCCGGCGTTATACTCCGACACGCCGCCGCGGGCACGCCGCGATGAGGATGGCGATGACGGCTCCGATCACTCCACCCAATCCCTTCTACGTGCCGCTCGATCGCGAGGTCACGCTTTCGCTGGACGGCACCTGGCGGTGCGCGCCGGACCCCGACGACCGCGGCGAAGCCGACGGCTGGCACCGCACCGGCGTGCAGGGACGCGCGTGCCCGGTGCCGGCCGCCTGGCAGTTCGTGTTCGACGATCTGCGCGAGTACCGGGGGCCGGTGTGGTACGAGCGGCAGCTCACCGTCTCCTCCGAGCACGCGGGCCGGCGGGTCGCCCTGGTCTTCGCAGGGGTCGACTACCACGCCACGGTGTGGGTGAACGGGCATCTCGCCGGCACTCACGAGGACGGCTACCTGCCATTCGCGGTGGACGTCACCCGGTTCGTCTCCTTCGACCGGCCCGACCGGATCACGGTCCGGGCATCGGTGCCGGAGGACCAGCTTGAGATTCCCGGGGACGAGACCTCCGGCTCGCACCGGAGCGGCATCTGGCGCCCCGTGTGGATGGAAGTGACCGGGACCACCCACTTCTGCGACCTGTTCGTCGCCCCCGACCTGCCGGCCGGGCGTGTCAGCGTGCGCATCGGCATCAACGCGCCCTCGCACCCGAGTGCGCGGTCCGTGCGCCTGCACCTGCGCGCGGACGGCCCGGACGGTGGGGTGCACGCAATGGAGGAGGATCTGACACTGCCGGCCGGCGGCGAACCGTTCTCGTTGGAGGTCGAGAGCTCCCTCACGATCGACGAACCGCAGCCGTGGACGGTCGAGGACCCGCAGCTCTACCGGCTGCACGCCGCTATCACGGAGGGCGAGCGCACCCTCGATGCGGTCTCCCGGGAGTTCGGCATGCGCACGATCGACATCGACGGCATCCACATCCGCCTCAACGGCCGGCCGATCTACCTGATGGGCGCGATGGACCCGCAGGACATCCCCGACAAGAACATCTACCTCCCCGAGTACCACGCCCCGACCGAAGACGAGATCAGGAACGAGGTCCTGCTGGCCAAGCGGATGGGCTTCAACTGCATCCGCAAGCACCACCAGATCGACGATCACCGCTACCTGCGCTGGGCCGACCGGCTGGGGCTGCTGGTGTACGGGCAGCCGCCCTGTTACCGGCGGATCACAAGCGCGTCGGTCAGCCGCTGGCGCCGCCTGGTCGAGGGGTGGGTGCGCCGGGACCGCGGCCACCCGTCCATGCTCATGTGGACGCTGTTCAACGCCGCGCAGGGCCTGCAGCCGATGCCCACGGCCTACGACGAGCGGGCCGAGCACGAGAGCGCGGCGACCACCCCGGAGGAGCGGGCCGAGATCGTCCGCGTCGCCCACGACCTGGTGAAGCGGCTGGACCCGACCCGGCCGGTCATGGACACCGCCGGCGGCGAGTTCTACCGGAGCGAGGTGCGCTCGCTGATGCGCTACGGCTTCTCCGGGCCGCAGTACTACCGCCGTTCGCGCGAGCACTACCCCGCCCTGCGCGCCGACCGCGTCAGCCGCATCCCCGGCGCGGCCAGCGGGAAACCGGACCCCGATCCCAAGCCGCTCCTGGTCGGCGAGCTGGGCGGCTACATCTACTTCCCGGACCTGGACAGGTTCCGGCGGCAGTGGGGCGGGCGCACGCCGTGGCCGATCCTGCGCTCGGCCGGCCTGGGCTGGGGCGCCCTGGGCGAGCGGATGGCCGACGGTTACGAGGAGCGGTTCCGCGCCTGGGGTCTGGACGAGGTGTACGGCGGCTTCGCCGGCCTGGCCGAGGCGCACGACTGGTCGGCGTTCGCGGACATCAAGGACGAGGTCGAGCAGATCAGGAAGGGACCGGACGTGACCGGCTACGTGTTCACGATGTTCGCCAACATGGGGCCGTACGTGCACGGCCTGCTGGACTACGACCTGAGCCTCAGGCCCTTCCACGGCGAGCTGGCCCGTCTGAACAGCCCGGACCTGCTGATCGTCGACTGGGAAGAGCTGAACTACCGGCCGGGCCAGACGGTGCGCGCGGCGATGCTGCTGTCGCACTACGGCACGCGCCCGATCGCCGGCTGCACGGTGCGCTGGCGGCTCGACGGCTTCGAACCCCACGGCGAGGTGGCCGGCGTGTCGATGGAGGCGGTGGGAGTCCGCACCATCGGCAGCATCTCCTTCCCGGCGCCGGCGGTGGAACGCGGAACACGGGCGCGCCTGATCGTGGAACTGCTCGACGGCGACGAAGTGCGGTCGGCCAACTACCTCGACCTCTACCTGTACCCGGAGAGCGGCAGGCGAGCGCCCCGCCGGCGCCGGATCAACGTCCATCGCGCCGACCGGCGGCAGCTCGGCGACGCCGGCTACGAGACTCACGACGGCATCGACCCCGGCATCCCGGTCACCGTCGCCGGAGCCTTCGATGCGCGAGTCGACGAGTACCTGAGCGCCGGCGGTACGGTGCTGCTGTTCGCCGGGGACGGCAGCCGTATCGACCCCGAGTTCGGCATAGCAATCGGGACCGTCGGCTACGCGCTGGGTACGATGCCGGGCTGCAATTTCTGGGCATACGTCAACCCCGCCCACGGCCTGTTCGGCGCCATCCCGTACCAGAATCCGCTGGGCTGGACCTTCCTGAAGGTGCTGGCGGCTCCCCCCGGCCAGGAGACCCTCCCCGGCGGTGCGGGCTCATCGCCCCGGCTGGCCACCATGATCGGGGACCTGGAACCTTCCGTGAAGGACGACATCCTGATCGGCTGCTACTCGGAGTGGCTGCGCTCCCGCTCGCCCGGACGGCTGCAGGGCCAGGCCGTCCCGCGGGAAGTGGCGGCGCTGGCCGCCCAGTTCCGGTTCAAGGCCGGCCGCATCGTGGTGGTCACACTCGACCTGCTCGCCGCGGCAGACACCGACCCGGTCGCCGCCCTCATGCTGCATGACCTGATCGACTACTGCCACTCGGACTTCGCGCCCGCGACCGCCCTGCCGCCGACCGGCTAGCCGTCACCCCTTGAGCGCGCCGATCATCACGCCCTTGATGAAGTAGCGCTGCAGGAACGGGTAGATGGCCACGATCGGGGCGATCGTCACGACGATGGCGACGTACTTCATCTGCTCGGCCACGCCGGAGTTCCGGGTGAGCATGCCGGGCGCGCGCCCCAGGCCGAGCTCCGCCCCCTGCCCCTGGATGAGGAGCTTGACCAGGAAGATCTGGATCGGCTGCTTGTCCGCGTCGAAGATGAACACCAGCGCCCAGAAGTAGGTGTTCCAGAAGCCGACGGCCGTCCACAGCGCGATGACGGCGATCACGGGCTTGGCCAGCGGCACGACAATGCTCACCAGGATGCGGGTCCTGCTGGCGCCGTCGATCAGCGCCGACTCGTGCAGGCTGTCCGGGATCGCCGACTGGAAGTAGGTGCGGGTGATGATGATGTGCCATGCCGCCACCGCGAACGGGATGATCAGCGACCAGCGCGTGTTCACCAGCCCCAGGCTGCGCACCACGATGAAGAAGGGGATGATGCCGCCGTGGAAGAACATCGTGAACACGATGAAGCCCATGAACAGGTGGCGGAACCGGAAGTCGCGGCGCGACAGCGGATAGGCGGCCAGGCAGGTCATCACCAGGTTGATCGCCGTGCCGATGGCGACGATGAAGACGGTGTTGAAATAGAACGTACCGATCGCCGCCCGCTCGAAGATGTCAGCGTACGACTGCAGGTAGATGCGGTCCGGAAGGAACAGCACCTGGTTGAAGAACACGGCCTCCGGCGTCGAGACCGACAGGAACAGCACGTACAGGAACGGCAGTCCCGTGACCAGCAGCGCCAGTACGGCGATGCTCCAGACGGCGATATCGAGGCCCGGCTCGCGGTGTCTGATGGCCATCGCTACGCAGCCCTAACCCGTTCCCGTCACCACAGGCTGGTTTCGCCGATGCGCCGGGCGAGCTGGTTGGCCCCCACCAGCAGCGCGAAGTTGATCACCGAGTTGAACAACCCCACCGCGGCCGAGAAACTGTATTCGAGCTCGATCAGGCCCTGCCGGTAGACGTAGGTCTGGATAACGTCCGCCACGTCGTAGGTGGCCGGGGTGTACATCAGGATGATCTTCTCGAATCCGATGTTCATCATGTTGCCGACGGTGAAGATCAGGATGATCACGATCGTCGGCATGATCCCGGGGATGGTGATGAACCGCATCTGCTGCAGGCGGGTGGATCCGTCGATCACCGCCGCCTCGTAGAGCTCCGAGTCGATCGAGGCGATGGTGGCGATGAAAATGATCGAGCCCCAGCCGAACCCCTGCCAGATGCCGGAGCCGACGAAAAGGGAGCGGAAGTATCGGGATTCCAGGAAGAAGTTGATCTTCTCCATCCCCAGTTCCACGAACACGGTGTTGACCCAGCCGTGGCTGACGCTCAGGAAGTTGTACATCATGCCGACCACCACCACGGTCGACACGAAGTGCGGCAAATAGCTCACCGTCTGCAGCGACCGCTTGAACCAGCGCACGCGCAGCTCGTTGATCACCAGCGCGAACAGGATCGGCGCCGGAAAGCCGAACACGAGCATCAGGACGTTGAGCAGCAGCGTGTTGCGGATGAGCCGCCAGAAGTAGAAGGACTCGAAGAACTCCACGAACCACCTGACGCCCACCCAAGGCGCCGAGCCGATGGTGTCGCCGATGCCGAAGTCCTTGAAGGCGATGACCGAGCCCCACATCGGCAGGTAGGCGAAGACGATATAGTAGGCGACCACCGGCGAGATGATCAGCAGGTACTCGCCCTGGGAGGCGACCAGCCGCCGCACGCGCATGCCCAGGGTGGGTACCGAGGCTGATTCCGTCACCGGTGCCATCCTGCTCCTCTGAATAGCGAGAGGGAGGAAGCGCGCTTCGCTCCCTCCCTCCGTCGCCGACCGTGCTTATCCGGCTGACGGATCGAACCGGGTCGATCCGGCCGGCTACATGCCCTTCAGGAACTCGTCGTAGTAGCCCTGATAGACGGCCAGCGCCGCCTCGATTTCGTCGCCGGCGATGCGGTTCACGGTCTCGACGTACGCGTCCCAGCCCGAGAACGACTCCTGGCCGGTGATGAACTTCGCCACCATCTCGTCGACGTAGTCGTCGAACCCCTTGCGCGACTCCTGCACGACCTCCGACTCGTCGCCGGTCAGCTTCCAGAAGACGAACGCGCCGGCCCAGGGACTGATCAGCTCCTCGAAGTCGCGCACGTCCTGCCACAGCGGCTCGACCGCCGATGCGCGGTTGTTCTCGTACAGCACGTACTCGCGGGCGATGCGGCCGACCGCCGATCCCATCGGGTAGAAGCGGCTGGGCAGCTCCGCCCACGTGCCGATGAACGTGACCTCGCCGTCCTCGATGACGTGGTGCTCGCCCTCGATGCCGATCTCGCCCTTGAGCGGGAACTCGGTGTCGCCGAGCGTGTAGTCGACCACGCGCACCGCGGCGTCCGTGTTGGGGCCGGCCGCGGCCAGGAAGTTGGACCAGATCGTCGCCGAATCGCGCGGGTAGAACCGGTCGCTGCCGTCCCACACGGCGCTGGTCGGCTCCAGGATCGGGATCACGTGCGCGTCCGGGGACTGCTCGTCGCGCAGGGAGCCGGTGAGGCTGGCCGCCACGTGCAGCCACAGGTGGAAGGAGACCATCTGCTGGTACTGCGAGTTGAACTTGGGGGAGTCGAGCTGGAAGATGTCCTGGTCGATCAGCCCCGCCTCGAACATCCCGTTCAGCCAGTCCAGCATCGCCCTGAAGCGGTCGCTGGTGGGCACGAAGTAGACCTGGTCGTCCTCGACCGAGTAGTGGTCGTCTCCGGACGGCTGCCCGGAGAGGTAGCCGATGCCGAACGAGGGGTACCACTTCACGACCCAGTCGGAGCCGCCGTAGTAGCTGGACCAGCCGATCTCGTCCGCCTGGCCGTTGCCGTTGGCGTCGCCTGAGACCAGCGCGCCCAGGGAATCCTGGTAGTCGTCGACGGTCTCCGGAACGTCGAGGCCGGCGTTGCTCAGCCAGTCCTGCCGGATCAGCAGCGCCCAGTAGTTGAAGCGGTTGGGCAGGATCGAGGGCAACCCCAGGATGCGTCCGTCACGCTCCGAGACCGCTCCCTTGTAGGCCTGGTAGGCGGGCTGCGACAGCTTGGCGGACAGCTTCGGCATCTCGCCGGCGTCGAGCTTGTCGCTCCACGGGATGATCACGCCCTTGTCGGCCATCTCGCTCGGGGTCAGGCCTTCCGGGTGGGCGGTGAAGATGTCGGGCATGTCGCTGCCGGAGGCGATCAGCAGCGCGAGCTGCTTGCCCAGCTCCGCGATCGGCACGACGCGCCAGTCGAACTCGATGTTCAGCTCCTGCTCGACCAGGTCGATGATCGGCTGCTCCCCGGTCAGCGGGTAGGAAGCGTCGTCGTTCTCCCAGGTCATGACGGTCACCACGTCCGGCCCCATCTCCGCGCCCTCGTCCTGGGCGGCGGCGAACACCAGCGTGGCGCTCAGGCACAGTCCGATCAGGACCATGCCGCGTCTCTTCGGGTGAGTCATCCGTGCGGCCTCCTCGTGTAGCGGGTAATCGGGTGACGGTCTGCCACCACCCGGACCGTGTCAAGCGCCGGCGGCATCGGCCGGCGGCTGCGGACCTCCGCTCAGCTCGCGAACAGAGCGTGGGCGAAGGAAACGGCCACATTCGGGAGACGCTTCACTCCTGCGCCAGACGCAGGAAGTCTCCCTCGTCCCGGCACGTCACCGCCGCGCGCACCAGCGCCTCGACGGTGACTCCGTCAAGCTCCGCAAGCCGCTGCGGCAGGGAGGCTGAGACGGCAATTCCGCGAGCCGCAAAGACCTCCAACACGGCCGCGCGCGCCGCCTCGACGCGGCCCTTGGCCAGCCCGTGCGCATGGCTCTCCCCGCGCTCCTCGCGCAGGAACGGATCGTCGTCCGGCCCGGTGCCGTCCGTCGCGCCCAGCGCACGCCCCACCCGGCGGAGCACGGCGGTCGTCGCGGCGGACAGCTCGGGCTCGTTCAGCGCACGGTGAATCTCCTCCGCGGTCCAGTCCGGAAAGGCGCGGCTCGCCGCCGCCGGTCGCAAGCCGCCGTCCCGCAGGTAGATGGTCAGCCCCGGACGCAACGACGCCGGCCGGCTCGGCGCCGGCTCGTCCGGCACCTCGACCCATACCTCGGGAAAGCCCCACGACTCGTACCGCTTGAGCTTGTTGCGCCGCACGTCCGTGGTGTTGTCCACCTCCAGCACCACGTCCGGCAACGCGTCCGTGCCCACCTCGACCGCGTTGCCCGCGGGTTTGGTCTGCGCGGGGCGCAGGAACAGGATCTGATCGGCCTGCATGATGCGCTGGCGCTCGCCGCGGGCGTTGCGCACCAGCAGGTCGGTGTGGCCGACCGCCTCGATCGGCGCGCCGCGCGCCGCCGCTATCAGTCGGGCCAGACTGGCGAGGCGCGAAGCCGGCCGCTCGTGGTAGTAGCTGACGGGTTCGCAGATCATGGCGATCTCGGTGTCGGCGTCCCAGTATTCAAGGCGGATGTCGCCAACGTCGATCTGGTCGCGGGGGATGCGTACCGGGCGGCACCCCGGAAACTCCAGCGCTTCATCAGTGCGGCGCTCCGCCGGCAGGAACGGAGCCGTCGCAACGGTCGATTCAGCCACTACCCGTATCTTAGCGCACGGGAGGAGTGTCGGCCGCGGTTGAATCCGCCCAAGCCCGCCCAAGCAGTCCTCAGTAGGGGAGCCGGCCTCCGGAGACGTTCAGCGTCTGTCCGGCGATGTAGCCGGCTTCGTCACCGGCCAGGTAGACCGCCACGTTGGCCATGTCCTCGGGCCGCTGAATCCGCCCGATCGGCACCGACGCCACCGCCTCCGCCTTGAACGAGCCCGCCTCCGCGCCGCTGCGGCCGGTGACGCCGCGATCGATCACGTCCCACATCTCCGTGTCGACGATGCCGCCGCAGATGCAGTTCACGAGGATGCCGTCGGCGGCAAGCTCCACGCCCAACTGGCGGGTCAGGCCGACCACGGCGTGCTTGCTCATGGCGTACACCCCCAAGGGAGCCTCCTTGCCCGGCGCCATCTTGCCGGCGCCGCTGGCGTTGACGATGATGCGGCCGCCGTCCCCCTGGCGGAGCATCTGCCGGGCGGCGGTCGTGGCGGTGAGAAACGCGCCCTTGGCGTTGACCGTCATCTGCCGGTCGAAGCTCCCCTCGCTCGCCTCCACCAGCGGCGCCACCTCGCAGATGCCGGCGTTGCAGACCATGCAGTCCAGACGGCCGAACAGCTCCACCGCATGGGCGATCGCCCCTTCCACCTGCTCCGCGGAGGTCACGTCCATCGGCTGATAGGCGGCACGCGTGCCGCGTTGCTCGGCCAGGGCGATCACCTCGGCGCTGTCGCCCTCCGCCACGTCGGTCAACAGCACGCGCGCGCCCTCGGTCACGAAACGCCGTGCGATCGCCAGACCGATGCCGCGGCCGGAGCCCGTCACCACGACGGCCTTGTCGATCAATTCGGGATAGGTCGCCATCTTGCCCATACCTTCGACGGAAAGGGGTACGCTGGCAAGGCAGAGACCGGGACGCGACGGTGGCCGGCAGACGCTGCTCGACCGGAAGACGGCCGCTGACTATGCTCTGGCGGCCGGCGCCGCCGGCACACGCCACCATGAAAACCAATCACGTCAGACAGAAACTCAAGGCCGGCCAAGCGACGGTCGGCTGCTTCCTGGGCATGGGCAGCCCCAACGTCGCCGAGCAGATGGCCCACTCCGGTTTCGACTTCATCGTCATCGAGATGGAGCACAACGGCCTGGACATGGCCGAGGTGCAGCACATGCTGATGGCGATCAACGGCACGGACGCCGTACCCATCGTCCGCATCCCCAGCTCCGACCAGGTGTTCATCCAGCGCTCGCTGGACATCGGCGCCCTGGGGATCATCGTGCCGTTGCTGCGCTCAGCCGAGCAGGCGCGCGAGGTCGTTCGCGCGACCCGCTTTCCGCCCGATGGGATCCGCGGCTTCGGCCCGCTGCGGGCGTCGCAGTACACCCTGGACTACCCGGACTACCTGGCCCGCGCCAACGACAACATCCTGGTCTCGTTTCTGCTGGAGACGCGGGAAGCGATGGAAGATCTGGAAGAGATCACGGCGGTTCCCGGAGTGGACGCGCTCTACCTGGGCCTCTGGGACCTGTACCTGAACCACGGCGTGAGCCCCTTCGAGATGCCACACCCCGAGATGGACAAGGTCGTGGAGCGGGCGATCGAGGTGTGCGCGGCGAGCGGGGTCGCCCTGGGGATCGGCTCCGCCACCCCGGAAGACCTCACGCATTGGCGCGACCGGGGACTCACCTACCTGGGGTACGGGCCGGACTTCGTGCTGCTCAGCAACGCGGCGCGGGCCGGCATCGAGGCGTTTCGCGCGAAACCGAGCACCTGATGGCCGATTCCGGGTCGTCGATGCTCGACGCCACCGCGGCGGCCGGCGACCCGGC
>JAPOQV010000514.1 GCA_026710565.1 Spirochaetaceae bacterium
AGGCTGGAGCAGCCGCGCTGCAGATACAGGCGGCGGCCCTCGATCTCGGCCATGTGGTCGATGACGGCACCTTGCAGATGGCGTTCGTGGCGCACCAGGGTGCTGGTATGACGCAGCAACTCGCGGTCGGAGAGCGCGCCGACGGTGGAGGTGACGGCGGCGCTGGCGGACGCGTCGAGAGTGGCGGTATTCATGGAGTAAATATAGTCATGATTTTCAGATAGAACTTCCCTCCCGGTCCGGGACGGGCATGTGATCGGCGCGCAGAGCGCGCTGAAGGGGGTGTGGCGTGGCTGAACGGGTGTGCGAGCTTCCGGGAGTCCGGAAGGGGCCTGTACGTGCGCTGGCGTACCACCTCGCAGGCGCACATTGCCGTCAAGACCCTGAGGCAGGATTTCTCGACTTTTTTTCGCGGTGCGCTCGCTGCCGATCAGGTCTCGGAACAACCAGGAACGCCTCAACCTGGTGCCGCCGGAGGACCTCCCACTCCCATGCCCTCTGATCCGCATCGCGCCGGTCCTGATCGGTCACCGCCACCGGCCCAGCCTCACGCGCAGCCATGCCTCCTACCACCAGGTACACAGCAGCGACCTAAGGGCTGACGACGACCGTGCCGTTGTCTCCCACCGCCACGAAGTGCGTCCCATTCCCGGCGACGCCATGGAGGTCGACCGATGTAGCGCTTTCGTTCGCCCTGATCCACCGATTCCCGTCACGGCTGTACACGATGGTGCCGCTTGCCCCAACCGCCACATACTGAGTGCCGTTCCACGCCACTGCCTGCAGTTCGTGGGAAGTGCTGCTTTCGGCTGCCCGCCTCCAGTTGTCTCCGCCACTGCTGAACAGGATCGTTCCGTTCGCTCCAACCGCCACGAATAGCGTTCCGTTCGACGCTACCCCGTTGAGATGGTACGACGTGCCGCTGTAGGCCGCCGTCCAGCGATCCCCGTCCAGGCTATGGATGATCGTTCCGTTCGCACCCACGGCCACGAAACGCGACCCACTCGACGCTACGTCATAGACCCCAACTGTGCCGCCTCCGGGACCAGGGTCGACGAACAGGTCCCGGTTTCCGCTATCGGTCGCCGTCGTCCAGCGATCGCCGTCGCTGCTGTGGAAGATGCTGTAGCCTACTACCGCCACGAAGCGCGTGCCGCCCCACGCGACTCCACTGCCGTAGCCTGCATCGCTCGCCAGTGTCCAGCGATCCCCATCGGGACTATGTCCGATCTGACCTCCGACTGTCACAAAGCGGGTGCCGCTCCAGGCTATGTCGGAAGGCCGCGAGACGAGAGAAGCCTCACTCGCCTCCGTCCACCGGGCCCCGTCGGGGCTGTGCACGATCTGCGATCCTCCGAGCTGACCCCATCCGATCGCAACGAAACGCGCGTCGCCCCAGACGACCGAACGGAGCGGCCCCAGGAACGGCGGCACCGCCTGCGTCCAGCGATCTCCATCGGTGCTGCGGATGACCCCGGTACCGACCGCCAGGAAGCTGTTGTCGCCCCACACTACGCCAAGGAGTAAGTCTGAGGCGCCAACGCTGTTTGCCCGGGTCCAACGATCCCCGTCCGGACTGTGTACGACCGTGCCGCTCAAGCCCACCGCCACGAAACGCGTGCCGCTCCATGCTACGTCTCCGAGGGCGTTCGAAGTACCGCTGTCGCTCACCACGCTCCAGCGGTGCCCGTCGCGGCTGTGTACGATCCGGGAACCACCAGCCGGATCGTACCCGACCGCGACGAAACGACCTCCACCCCACACCACGGCGGCAAGGCTGTCCGAGGTTCCGCTATCGTTCGCCGGTGTCCAGCGATCCCCATCGGCGCTGTGCACGATCGTGCCGCTAGCCCCCACTGCCACGAAACGCGTGCCACTCCACGTGACCCTGCGGAGGTGGTTCGACGTGCCGCTGGCGCTCGCGACAGTCCAACGATCCCCGTCGGCGCTGTGCACGATCGTGCCGTTGTCACCCACCGCCACGAAACGCGTGCCGTTCCACGTGACCCCGTGGAGTCTGTTTGACGACAGGCTGCTGGTACTCGCCAGAACCCAGCGATCCCCATCGGCGCTGTGAACGATCCGGGACCTACCGTCGGCATCGCTTCCGACCGCGACGAAACGCGTCCCGTTCCACGTTATGCCGCCAAGAACGCCCGAAAACGTATCGCTGGAGGCGGCAACACTCCAGCGATCTCCGTCCCGACTATGAGCGATGGTAGCGGTCGCACCGATGCCGGCGGTGGTCTCTATCGTACCCCCCACCGCCACAAAGCGCGTGCCATTCCACACCACGGCGTACAGGATGGACGGCTGTCCCTCCGACGACTGGAAGCCGCCGCCTTGGCGCACGAGCCTCCACTCGATCCCCGGTCCGGAATCGCTCGCTGGCCCCCCGGAACCTGCGTCAGGCTGGCCCGCAGGGCTCGCCGGTCCGGTTTCCTCACACCCGGCGAGGAACAACCCCGTGAGCACAACCAGCACAACACAACGGAAACGCACTCCGGCGATCACCACCATCAGGTCGTCATTGCTCATCGCTTCCGACTCCCGCTCCCACTCCCCGAACTCCGCTCACAGAGCAGTGGCCTAAGGGCTGACGACGACGGTGCCGTTGTCACCCACCGCCACGAAGTGCGTCCCGTTCCCGGCGACGCCATGGAGGTCGACCGATGTAGCGCTTTCGTTCGCCCTCGTCCAATGAGTTCCGTCGCGGCTGTACACGATCGTGCCGCTTGCCCCCACCGCCACAAACTGAGTGCCGTTCCACGCCACTGCTTGCAGTTCGTGGGAAGTGCTGCTTTCGGCAGCCCGCCTCCAGTTGTCTCCGCCACTGCTGAACAGGATCGTTCCGTTCGCGCCTACCGCGACGAATAGCGTTCCGTTCGACGCTACCCCGTTGAGATGGTACGACGTGCCGCTGTAGGCCACCTTGGTCCAGCGATCCCCATCGCGGCTATGGATGATCGTTCCGTTCGCACCGACGGCCACGAGACGCGACCCACTCGACGCTACGTCATAGACTCCGAATTCATAGCCTCCTCCGGGACCAGGTTCGACGAACAGGTCCTGCTTTCCGCTATCGGTCGCCCTCATCCAGCGATCGCCGTCGCTGCTGTGGAAGATGGAGTCGTAGCCTACCGCCACGAAGCGCGTGCCGCTCCACGCGACTCCACGGAGGTAGATTGGACCGCTGTCGCTCGCCAGTGTCCAGCGATCCCCATCGGGGCTATGTCCGATCGAACCTCCGACTGTCACGAAGCGGGTGCCGCTCCAAGCTATGTCGGACGGCTGCCAGAGGAGGAGGAGACTTGCTTCACTCGCCTCCGCCCAGCGAGTCCCGTCGGTGCTGTGAACAATCTGGGATCCAACGCCGATGCTAGATCCGACCGCCACGAAACGCGCGTCGCTCCAAGTGATCGAGAAGAGTGATCCCAATAACGGGGGCGTCGTCTGCGTCCAGTGCTCCCCGTCGGCGCTGTGAGCGACCGCACTGCCTACCGCCACGAAGCGCGTGCCGTTCCACGCTACGTCAAGATATACGGCCGAGGGATCACGGTCGCTCGCCAACGTCCAGCGATTTCCGTCCCGGCTGTGCACGATCGTGCCGCCCACCGCCACAAAACGAGCGCCGTTCCATGTTACGCCAAGGAGAGGGTTTGAGGTGCCGGTATCAGTAGCGACAGTCCAGCGATCTCCGTCGCGGCTGTGGACGATCCGGGACCCGCCGCCCCGTTCAAGCCCGACCGCCACGAAGCGTGTGCCGTTCCACGTTACATCGCGGAGATCGCCCGAGGGGCCGCTGTCGCTCGCCGATGTCCAGCGATCTCCATCCCGGCTGTGCACTATGGTTGGGCCGCTGCTCGGGGTCAGCCCAGAGGGTCCCACGGCTACAAAACGCGTCCCGCTCCACGCTACACCGTAGAGCCAGCTCGAAGTGCCGCTGTCGCTCGCCGGCGTCCAGCGATCCCCGTCGCGGCTGTGCACGACCGTGCCGTTGGCCCCGACCGCCACGAAGTGCGTCCCGTTTCCGGCGACGCCATGGAGGTCGGACGAGGTGCCGCTGTCGCTCGCCAGCGTCCAGCGGTCCCCGTCACGACTGTGCACGATCGTGCCGTTCAACCCGACTGCTACGAAACGCCTGCCGTTCCACGTTACGTCCAAGAGAGGGTCTGAGGTGGCGGTGTCACTGGCGACAGTCCAGCGATCCCCGTCCCGACTCTGAACGATGGTAGCGGTCCCGTAGAAGCCGGTTCCCGTCACCGTAGCCCCCACCGCCACAAAGCGCGTGCCACTCCACACTATGGCGTTGAGGGCGGAAGACTGTCCCTCCGACGACTGGAAGCCGCCGCCTTGGCGCACGAGCCTCCACTCGATCCCCGGCCCGGAATCGCTCGCTGGCCCCCCGGAACCTGCGTCAGGCTGGTCCGAAGGGCTCGCCGGTCCGATCTCCTCACATCCCGCGCAGATCAAACCTGCGATCGCCGTCAGCGCCGCAAGCCAGAAGCGGATTCCCGCGCGCTTGAGCGCCCTGCTCCAAAGGTCCCCAAGTCCCGTCACGGCCCGCGCAACCGACACTATGCCACGCTACAATAAAGGGAGCGCAGAATATAGAGAGTGATATGATATATGTGTAATAACTTGCCATAATATGATAATAGTTTTGTCAGATACCGGGCCGGCGCGGACCAGGAGGACAGAGCTTTGAACAGCCAAAACGAAGCGGAGCAGAGGATCGAGGCGCTGCTGGAACAGATCGCCCGGCTGGGCGGGGCGAGCCGGCGCATGGGCGAGGGTCCCGATCTCGAGACCGTCCTCGGCGAGGCGCTGGACGCCCCCCTGGCACTCACCGGCGCCCGCGGCGGCGCTGTCGCGGCCCTTGACGAGGCCGGCCGGTTGCGGGAACTGGCGGCTTCGGGCTTCGACGACGTCCCCGACTGGCTGCGCTCGCCCGGCGATGCCCCGGACGCGCCGCCCCCGGAGGGCGTCCTGAGGATGGAGATGCGTCACGGCGGCGACGATGTCGGCTACCTGTTCCTCGCGGAGAAGGAAGGAGGGTTCACGGACCGGGACGAGAACATCCTGCAGCCGGTCGCGTCGCAGGCGGCCGCGGCCATCGCACACGCACGCGCGCAGGGACCGGCCGAGCGGACGCGGGCCCTGCTCGAAGCCCTGGTCCACACCGCGCCGGTCGGCGTCTTGGTGTTGGATGCCGCGACCGGCGGCATAATCCTGGTCAATCAGGAAGCCAAGCGCCCCGTCGAGGGTCTGCGCATGGCCGGCGGCACGAGCGAGCAGTTGCTTGAGACGGCCACCTTCCGCCGTCCGGGCGGACCCGAGATCGACCTCTCCGAGTTCCCACTGGCACGCGCGCTGAGTGACGCCGAGACCGTGCGCGGGGAAGAGGTCCTGCTCTCGGTCCCGGATGGACGCAACGTCACCCTGCTGATCAACGCAACTCCGGTCCATGCGGCCGACGGAAGCGTCGCGTCGGTGGTCGTCACCATGCAGGACCTGGCGCCGATCCGGGAGCTCGAGCGCCTGCGCGCCGAGTTCCTGGGCTTGGTGAGCCACGAGCTGCGCACACCGCTGGCGGCGATCAAGGGCTCGGCCACCACCCTCCTGGAGACCGCCCCGGATCTGGACCCGGCGGAGACGCGCGAGTTCCACCGGGTCATCGCCGATCAGGCCGACCACATGCGGGGTCTCATCGCCGACCTGCTCGATGCCGGGCGCATCGAGACCGGCATGCTGTCGGTCTCGCCCGAGCCCTTGGAGGTGTCGGCGTTGGTTGACCGGGCGCGCAACACCTTCGTCTCGGGCGGCGGACGCCACACGGTGCTCATCGACCTCCCGCCGGATCTGCCCCGGGTGATGGCCGACCGGCGGCGCATCGTGCAGGTGCTGAGCAACCTCTTCTCCAACGCCGCGCGGCACGCGCCCGATTCCTCCCCCATCCGGGTCGCGGCGCAGCGCGACGGCGTCCATGTCGCGGTCTCGGTCATCGACGAAGGCCGGGGCCTCGCGCCGGAGCAACTGCCGCATCTCTTCCAGAAATACACGAGCACCGGAGACGGCGCGCGCGGGCTCTCCGGCACCGGGCTCGGGCTCGCCATCTGCAAGGGGCTGGTGGAGGCGCATGGCGGGCGCATCCGGGCGGAGAGCGGCGGGATCGGGCAGGGCGCGCGGTTCACCTTCACCCTTCCAGTGGCCGAGGAGGCGGGCGTCTGGCGCGCCGCGGCTCCGGACCGCCCGGCCCGCGACGCAAGCGGGCGGGAAAAGACGCGCATCCTGGTCGTCGACGATGACGCGCAGGCACTGCGCTACATGCGCGACGCGCTCTCGGATGCGGGCTACGTGCCGGTCGTCACCGGCGACCACCGCGATCTCGTGCAGATCGTCAGGTCAGAGAAGCCGCAGTTGGTGCTGCTCGACCTGATCCTGCCCGAGACCGACGGCATCGAGTTGATGCAGAGCATCCCCGAGCTCGCCGACCTGCCGGTCATCTTCATCTCCGCCTACGGCCGCGATGAGACCATCGCCAAGGCGCTCGCGGCTGGCGCGCTCGACTACATCGTAAAGCCGTTCTCGACCACGGAGCTGACCGCGCGGATCCGGGCCGCGCTGCGCCGCCGCGCCGATCCCGAACCCTTCGTCCTGGGCGATCTCGCCATCCACTACGACGAGCGCCGGGTGAGCGTGGCCGGCCGGGCGGTGGAGCTCACTGCCAGCGAGTACGAACTCCTGCGCTTGCTCTCTCTCAACGCGGCCAAGGTCGTGGCCTACGAGGCCCTGCTGCGCAAAGTCTTCGGCAAACAAGATGGCCGCGACGCGAGGAACGCGCTCAGAACCCTCGTCGGAAGCCTGCGGCGCAAGCTCGGCGACAGCGCGAGCGAACCTGCCTATGTCCGCAACGTGCGCCGCGTCGGCTACCGCATGCCCCGGCCCCGATAGGGGGTGAACGCCGTCAACCGGGTCAGGTGCGCCATCCCGAGGTCGGCTTCTCCGAACTGTCCCGTGGTCTCGCGGGCGAGCACCCCGTCCTCCGGCTGGTTCGGGTCGCCCCCGTGGTAACGCGGGGGCGAGGCGGCTTGAGCAGCGGTCTTCGGCTCCACGACCGCCTGCCCGCCGCCGGCGGCCTGACGGCAGCCGCCCCGGGCGGTTACGATGCGGCGGCAGCCGGCCGGAACCGGTTGCCGCGCCGCCGATGACCTCCCGCCTCAGCACCGCCAACCGCATCATCGCCGTCACGATCGGCTGCAGCGTCACCATGGCCCAGGCGATCAGCGCCGGGGTGGGCTGGCAGGCGATGGCGTCCGCCTTCGAGCGGATCGCGCACGCCGCGGCAGCGCCGCTGGCCGGGGCGGCGGCCGCCGGGTTGTGGGTGCTGGTGGTGCGCGCGCCGCAGGCGGTCCGCCGGCTGTTCCTGCCGACGCCGGCGCGGGTCGAGTGGACGATACGGAACGCGCGGGAAGCCGGGCTGTTGCCGGACGGGTACGTGAGCGATCCGCACCGCGACCTGCTGATCGCCCGCATCATCGCCTTCGACCGCAGGGCCGGCCTGAGCGACGACGAAATCCGCAAGGACCTGGCCGACCAACTGGCAGAGTCACGGTAGGAGTCGGCCGGACGTGGCGCGCCGGCGCCGCCTCACCCGCGGATGCCGGCCAGGAAGATCCTCGCCGCGTCCTCCACGGTCAGCTCGCGCGCCAGGATCCGATCCTGGAAATCGCGGGTCCATGCGGCCAGCCGGCCGCGGGCGGTGCGGAACTCGTTGAGGATCATGCGGCCGATGGGGCCGCAACCGTCCAGGAAGCCGCTCAGGGCGAAGTCGCGCTCGGCGGCGGCGCGGTCGTAGTCCAG
>JAPOQV010000515.1 GCA_026710565.1 Spirochaetaceae bacterium
GCAGCGCGTGGCAGCGAGCACCTCACGGTCCGGATCGCCGTCGGGCGTGACCGCGACAAGACGCAGCACGCCGATCCGTCCTGTCGCGGGCGCCGCGCCGCGGTATGCGCGGATCAGCTCCCGGAGCTGCTTCCCGGCGCTCAGGGCCAGCAGGTCGTGTCCCCGGCGGCCGGCCCAGGCCGCCGCATCCGGCGATCCGGCGGTGACGGCCATGCGGGGCTGGGCCTGCACCGGCCTGATCCCGCCGGTGGTGCGCCAGTGCTCGAGGACGCGACGGATCCCCTCGTCATGCAGCCGGTGGCGGTCGTCGAAGTCGGCGTCGAACGGCGCGTACTCGACCGGCGAGTAGCCGGGTCCGAAGCCGGCGATCACGCGCCCGCCGGAGAGCTGGTCGACGGTAGCGATCTCCTCGGCCAGCCGTACCGGGTGGTGCAGGGGGGTGACGTTCACGGCGTAGCCGATGTCGACGCGGCGGGTGCGCACGGCGAGCGCGCCGGCCATCACCGACGGCGCGGAGCACCAGCCGTAGTCGGAGCCGTGGTGCTCGGTGACCCAGATCGAGTCGAACCCCAGCGCCTCCGCGCGCGCTCCGTCGGCCAGCGCGCGCTCGACCACGCTGCCGGGCGCCGATCCGGCCGGCGCCGGCATGATCAGGAACAGGCCCAGGCGCATCGCGTGGCGGGCCGGATCAGTGGTAGTAGGGCTCGCGCAGCAGCGCCGCCTTGAGCGGGTTGGACGACGCCTGTTCGCGTACCTCCGCCGAGGGGGTGCAGTCCGGCCAGTCCAGCAGGTAGGACGGCCCGTACTGGTAGAGCAGCCAGCGCGCGCTGCCCGTCTTCGGGGCGGTAAGCGCGTGCGACAGCGCCTCCGTGTACAGCATCGCCTCGCCGGCGGCGAGCGGCAGCGGCCGCAGCACCGGCAGGTCCTCGGCGATCCGGTCCGCGTAGGGATGGGCGAAGTTGGCCTTGTGGCTGGCCGGGATCACGCCGAAGGCGCCGTCGCCGGCGGACGTGTCGTCCAGGGCGATCAGCACCGATACCAGCAGGCAGCGGAACTCGCCCTCCACGAACGCCCGGTAGCGACCGAAGCGGCGCGGGTCGGCGCGGCCTCCCTGCGTGACGCGGCCGCTGACGCCGGCCCGGCGCACCAGCGCGCGTGAGGAGATCAGCCGCCCCTGCTCGCCCCAGACCAGCTCCACCATGCGTGCGTGCAGGTCCGGGCGCGCGAACACCTCGCCCGGCGTGCCGCCGAGCTCGACGATGTTGCGCAGCTCCAGCTCCAGTCCGTTGCCGGCCGCGGTGACGCCGGCCGGCAACGCGCCGGGGTCGGCGATGGCCGCGCGCGCTTCGGCCAGCTCGGCCGCGTCGAGCAGCGTGCCGAGCGGCAGGTAGCCGGCGATGTCGAAGCGGAAGCGCTCGACCTCGGTGAGCAGCCGCTGGCCGGTGCCGGTCTGGTGCATCGAAGCGTTGCTTGCGGTGCGGCGCCGGGGCGAAGCGGGCTCGGCAGCCGGCGCGGGGGGAGCCGCGGGCGCCTCGGGCTCGGCAGGTTCGCCGGGAGCGGCGTCGATCCCGCCTGCACGCTGCGACACCTTCCGCCGCGGCTCGTCGCCGTTCACGGGACGGGTACCGGCTCCTCGCTGTAGGTGGTCGCGGCGCCGTACGGGACGGGGCCGCGCACCAGTGCGAGCTGGCGTGGCGTGGCCCGCCCCTCGAAGCCGGGCGCGGTCTCCGTCTGCTCGTTCCAGGCGGAGTGGAACGCCGGCGCGTAGGAGATGAAGATCGTGCGGCGCACCCGGTCGCTGCGGTTCACCAGCGCCCCGTGGGTGAGGTCCTCCGAGAACAGGACCGCGTCGCCTGCCTGCACGGTGATCGGCTCGACCAGCGGGTCGGCGGCGTCGGGCAGACGCATGTGTCCGGGAACGGCGAAGTTGCCCTTGTGGCTGCCCGGCATTACGACGAAGGGTCCGTTTTCCGGACCCACGTCGGTGAGGGCGTAGCCGATCTTGACGCTCGCGCACTCGAAGCGGTCGTGGTTGAGCGCGTACTCGCTGTAGGCGAGCAGCTCGGCGTAGCCGTGATGGAGGACGCTGCCGCGTCCGGAGGTCCTGGACATGAAGTGCATGGCGTCCAGACGCGTCGGCCCGCCGATCATCTCCTCGACCAGCGGCACCGTGGCCGGCACATCGATGAGCGACTCGAAGATCCCCCCGTACGGCAGCAGGTGGCAGGTGTACTCCAGGTTCCCGTACGGGTCGCGGTGGCCGCGCGTCTGGCGGATCGCTCCGGCCGCGTCCGCTTCCGCCATGCCCATTGCGGTGATCAGGTCCAGCTCGGCGTTCAGCGCCCGGACCAGGTCGGCCGGCAGGGCTCCCCGCACGGTCAGGTAACCGTTGAGATCGAAGAGGTATCGCTGCTCATCCGTCATGCCGTCACCTTATCACGCCCCCTACCTCGGGGCGGAAATGTCGGGTACCGTCCGCTGACAACGCCATGAGTATCGTCGATCCGACGCTGAGCGCGCGCCTGGACGAAGCGTCCTCGCGCTACGGCGCGCTGGAGGCGCTGGCTGCGGACCCGGCCCAGGCCAGGGACCAGCGCGCCTATCGCGAGCTGATGCAGGAGTACGCACAGCTTGCCGCGGTGGTGCGCGCGCGGGACGAGATCCGCAGCCTAGCCGCGCAGATCGAGGAAGCGGACGAGCTGGCCGCCGCGGAGGAGGACGAGGCGATGCGGGAGCTGGCGGCCGAGGAGGTTCGCGGACTCAGGCAGCTCCTGACCGAGTCGGTGGAGCGGGCGCGAGAGTTGCTGGTGCCGCGTGATCCCAACGCGTCGCGCAACATCATCATGGAGATCCGTGCCGGCACCGGCGGCGGCGAGGCGACGCTGTTCACCGCCGACCTGTACCGGATGTACAGCCGTTACGCGGACGCCAGGCGCTGGAAGGTGGAGATGATCTCCTCCAGCCCGACCGAGATCGGCGGTTTCCGCGAGCTGTCGTTCTCGGTCGCCGGCACCGACGTGTTCGACCACCTGCGCTGGGAGAGCGGCGTGCACCGCGTGCAGCGCGTACCGGTGACCGAGTCGCAGGGACGCATCCACACCTCGGCGGTGACCGTTGCGGTGCTCCCGGAGGTGCCGGAGACGGAGGTGGAGATCCGCGCGGAGGACGTCCGCGTCGACGTGTACCGGTCGTCGGGCCCGGGCGGGCAGAGCGTCAACACCACCGACTCCGCGGTGCGCCTGACGCACGTTCCGACCGGCCTGGTGGTCACGTGCCAGGACGAGAAGTCCCAGCACAAGAACCGCTCCAAGGCCTACCGGGTGCTGCGGGCGCGCCTGTACGAGGCCGAGGAAGCCAAGCGGGCGGCCGAGCGCGCCGAGCACCGCCGCTCCCAGATCGGCTCCGGCGACCGCTCGGAGCGCATCCGCACCTACAACGTGCCGCAGAACCGCGTTACCGACCACCGCATCAACCTGACCCTCTACCGGCTTGAACAGGTGCTGCTTGGCGAGCTGGACGAAGTGATCGACGCCCTGCGCGCACACGCGCGGGAGGCCGCGCTGCGCGAGGTGCTGGCATGACGGTCGCCGCCGCGTTCCGCTCGGGCGTCGCCGAGCTGGCCGGCGCGCCCACCGACACGCCGACGCTGGAGGCGGCGGTGCTGCTGGCGGACGCGCTGGGCGTGAGCAAGGAGCGCCTGTTCGCGCGGATGGGCGATCCGGTCGGCGCGCGCGGCATGGCCAGCTTCCGCAGGGCTCTCGAGTTGCGGCGCAGCGCAGTGCCGGTGGCCTACATCCGCGGTGCCAAGGAGTTCTACGGCCACGTCTTCAGCGTGGACCGGCGCGTGCTGATCCCGCGCCCCGACACCGAGTGCCTGGTGGAAGCGGCGCTGGCGGCC
>JAPOQV010000516.1 GCA_026710565.1 Spirochaetaceae bacterium
GACTGCCCGGCGGCACGATGCTGGGGGGGGGGGTCACTAGGGCACTCGGTGAGGATCGGGCCTACGGCGCCCTGCCCACCGGGGCGGTCGTCAGCCCCGCGCGGCGGGGCCGCGCGCGCATCCGGGCGCGGGAGCCGCTCACCCTGTGCGGGACGGAGGTCGCCGCGCACGCCTTCTGGGCGGTCGACCCCGATCTGGCCATCGAGCTCGGGGGCGCCGACGGCGACCACGTGGTGCCGCCGAGCCAGGTGATGCTGATCACCGGCGCCGTCCGCTCGATCCTGGCCGCGGAGCGGGTGGCGCTCAACTTCCTCCAGCACCTGTCGGGGGTGGCCACGGTCACCTCGGCCTTCTGCACGGCCATCGCCGGCACCGCCGCCGCCGTGTGCGACACCCGCAAGACGACGCCGGGGCTGCGGGCGCTGGAGAAGCACGCCGTGCGCGCGGGCGGCGGGCGGTCGCACCGCAGCACGCTCGCCGACTGCGCCATGATCAAGGACAACCACATCGCCGCGGCGGGCGGCGTTCGGACGGCCATCGAGCGGGTGCGCGTGCGCACCCCGCATGTCGCCCGCGTCGAGGTGGAGGTGGAGACGCCGGAGCAGCTCTCCGAGGCGCTGGATGCCGGCGCCGACGTGATCCTGCTGGACAACATGCCGCCGGCCGAGGTGCGCGCGGCCGTGGAGACCATCGGCGGCCGAGCCGTCACCGAGGCGTCCGGGTCCATCCACCTCGACAACGTGCGAGCCTACGCCGAGGCGGGGGTCGACATGATCTCCACCAGCGCGTTGACCAGCATGGTGCGCCGGGTCGATCTGGGCCTGGAGCTGGAAGCGGACTGATGCGCACCGTCCGCACCGACTGCCTGGTGATCGGCTGCGGGCTGGCCGGCGCCGGCTACGCGTACCAGGCCGCGAGGGCCGGCCTGGACTGTATCCTGCTGTCGGGCGAGCCGCGCGCGGCCGAGTGCAACAGCGCGCGCGCTCAGGGCGGCATCGTCGATCCGGCGGTGGACCCCGACTCCCTGCGGAGCGACATCATGACCGCCAGCGCTCAGGCGGCCAATCCGCGCGCGGTCGACTTCATCGTCGAACGGGGCGGCGCCGCGGTCCGCGAGCTGGTCGACGAGCTCGACGTTCCGTTCGAACGGGACGATCAAGGCGAGCTGCGCATGACGCGCGAAGCCGCACACTCCGCGGCGCGCATCCTGTTCGCCAAGGACCAGACCGGCCGGGCGATCGTGACCGCGCTGCACCGGGCAGTCGCCGCCTCACCGCGCATCGAACTCGCCCCGCACACGGTCGCGGTCGACCTGCTGACCCTGTCGCACAGCTCGACCGACCGGCTGGACAAGTACCAGCCGCTGACCTGTTTCGGCGCGTACGTGCTGAACGTGTCCACCGACGAGGTGTACGCGATCGTCGCCCGCAAGACGGTGCTGGCCACCGGCGGCCTGGGGCAGATCTACCTGCACTCGACCAACTTCCCGAGCGCCTACGGCCACGGCGTGGCGATGGGCTACCGCGTGGGCGGGCGCGTGATCGACCTGGAGTACGTGCAGTTCCATCCCACCGTCTTCATCGCGAAGGACGACGCGCCGTTCCTGATCAGCGAGGCGGTGCGCGGCGAGGGCGGCCACCTGGTGGATGCCGCCGGCCGACGCTTCATGGATGACCACCATCCGGACGGGTCGCTGGCGCCCCGCGACGTGATCGCCCGCTCGATCACGTTCGAGATGATCCGCACCGGCGCGCCCTCCGTGTTCATCGATCTCTCCGACCTGGAGCCCGGCTACGTGGTCGATCGTTTTCCGACCATCTACCACCACTGCCTGGAGGCAGGCGTCGACATCACGCGCGAGCCCATCCCGGTGGTCCCTGCCGCCCACTACTCGTGCGGGGGACTCCACACCGACCTGTACGGCCGCACCAACATCGTCGACCTGTCGGCGGTGGGAGAGGCCGCCTGCACCGGCTTCCACGGCGCCAACCGCCTGGCCAGCACCTCGCTCCTGGAGTGCGTGACCATGGCCCGCGAGGCCGCCGCGGCGGCGGCCGACGAGCTTGCCGGCAGCCGCCGCGAGCCGCCGGAGGTGAGGCCCTGGGAGGGGCGCCACGTGCAGGCCGACGAGGACCTCATCCAGCAGGACCTGAACCTGATCAAGGCCACCATGTGGAACTACGTCGGCCTGGTGCGCACCGGCCGGCGGCTGCAGCGCGCGCGGGACATGCTGCGCGAGCTGCACGCCCAGGTGGACGACTTCTACCGCGACTACGCGGTCTCCAAGCCGCTGTTGAACCTCCGCAACGCCGTGCAGACCGCCCTGCTGGTCGTGTACGCTGCCTACCACAACACGCGCAGCGTCGGGTGCCACTACCGCGACGACAGCCACGACGCCGGCTAGCGCCGTGCCGTCGCAGCACCCGCCGGTGCGCCGAGGCGAGGGACCCATGGCTACCCGGATCGAAGAACCGCTCGCACGGACCGATGTCGCGGCGGCGGAAGCCCCGCGCGCGCTCGCCCTGGTCGACTGCGACGTGCATCCGTACGTCAACAACATCCACGAGCTGGCCGCCTATCTTCCGCAGCGCTGGCGGAGCTGGATCGAGCAGACCGGCTACCAGGGGCCGCCGCCGCCGGTGTACCCGAAGGTGTTCGAGCTGGCGTCGCGCCGCGACGCCTGGCCGCCGTCGGGCAAGCGTCCGGGCGGCGACCCGGCCTTCGCGGCCGAGCAGCTCCTGGACGAGTGGTCGGTCGACCTGGCCATCCTCAACAACCTGTACGGCCTGGGCGGGATCAAGAACCACCACCTGGCGCGGGAGGTCACGCCGGCGCTCAACCGCTGGCTGCAGGACCACTGGCTGGACGCCGACGACCGCTGGCGCGGCGCGCTGTGCGTGAATCGGGAGGATCCGGCCGGCGCGCCCGCGGTGATCGAGGAGTTCGCCCGCGACGAGCGCTTCGTGCAGGTGCTGCTGCCGGTGCGCTCCAGCGCGCCCTATGGCCGGCCGCAGTTCCGGCCCATCTTCCGCGCCGCCGCCGACGCCGGACTGCCGGTAGGGCTGCACTTCGGCGGCTCGGCCGCCAACCCGATCACGGCGGTCGGCTGGCCGTCGTTCTACATCGAGGACCACACCGCCATGTCGCAGGCGTTCGAGGCGCAGGTACTGAGCCTGGTCTGCGAGGGCGTGTTCGACGAGATCCCGGAATCGCGCGTGATCCTCATCGAGGGCGGGTTCGGCTGGCTGCCGCCGCTGATGTGGCGCCTGGACAAGAACTACCGCGGCCTGCGCGACGAGGTGCCGTGGCTGCGCGATCTTCCGAGCCGCTACATCCGCCGCCACTTCCGTGCCACCAGCCAGCCCATGGAGGAGCCGGAGCACCCCGAGCACCTGCGCTGGCTGTTCGAGATGATCGGCGACGACGGCTTCCTGATGTTCGCCACCGACTACCCGCACTGGGACTTCGATTCGCCCGACCGGGCGCTGCCGCACACGCTGCCGGAGGAGCTGCGCCGCCGCATCCTGGCCGGCAATGCCCAGGAGACGTATGGGTTCTAGGCCGGAGGATTCAGGCGAGCACGACCTGGGCCCCGTGACCGGCTACCCTCAGGGCGAGCCGGTCGCGGTCGACGTGGGCCGCAGGCGCCTGGTGGTGGTCAGGGACGGCGACCGGGTGTTCGCGCTGCGCGACGTCTGCCCGCACCAGGGCGCGTCCCTGTCGGCGGGCCGGGTGATCTCCACCTGCCGCATGCACCGGGAGGACGGCGGCTGGGTGCAGACCGACCTGCGCGCCGTGCAGTGCCCGTGGCACGGCTGGGCGTTCGGGCTGGACGACGGCCAGGCGCTGTTCGCCGACACGGGCACGCGTGTGCGCTCCTACCCCGCGCGGGTCGCCGGCGGTCGCGTCCGCGTACGGGTGGAGCGGTGACCTCCATGGTCGAGCGGGTCCGCCGTCTCATCCGCGAGTGGCGCGAAAGAACCCGCCGGCGGCCCAGTCTGCCACCGAGATCTCGCTATGGATACCTCCCGGTCGATTTCGATGGGGACGAGGCGTAAGGGGAGATGGCCGCAGCCGTTACCGCGATCGGATTTCGAGAGCTGACCCGGCGTCTGGCGGAACTGGAGCTGCCGCCGATCGACTTGGCCGTCGGCATCGGCCGCGGCGGCGTGGTGCCGGCCGCGCTGGCCGCGCAGCGGCTGGGGTGCGACCTCCGTGTTCTTCCGGTCCGCTTTCGCGACGACGCGCACCAGCCGGAGCGGGCGCAGCCGCTGGTCACCCCGCCCGCCTTCGACGTGGCCGGCAAGCGGGTGCTGCTGGTGGATGACGTGGCGCGCACCGGCGCCACGCTGCGCGCCGCGGCCGGCACTCTGGCCGGCGCCGCCGCCATCCACACGCTGGTGGTCGCCGGCAACGCCGACTACGCCCTGTTCCAGGTGGATTCCTGCATCGCCTGGCCCTGGCAGGCCGAGACGACGTAACAAGGTGCCGCTACAGTCCGTCGTCGCCAAGGCTGAACGGCATGGCGCGCCGCACCATGCGGCTCTCGGAGCGCGGCGGCAACTCTTTCATGCAGCGCCGCATCGAGGCCGGCCGGCCGGCCGGGGGCACCTCGACGATCAGGCCGGTGGTCTCGACGCTGCGCAGCACCTCCAGGTCGGTGCCGCACACGCCCTCCGGCATCTCCAGCAGCAGCGGCCGGTCGATGACGCCGCAGACGCGCTGGATGCTCGCCAGCGTGTGGAATGACAGCGGCGACTCGCGGATCGCCGGCCGGAACAGCAGGCCGTTGACGGCCAGCTCGCTGAGCGCGCGGATGATCCCCTCGTCGGACCGGTGGTCGACGGTGATGACGATGCCCAGGTCGGGCAGTGTCAGCAGCGCGGCCTCGGTGCCGGCGGCGTCGAAGATCACGTAGTCGCAGCCGATCTCGACGAGCGCCCGCGTCTGCTCCAGGGTGAACAGCGGCAGACGCACCCCCCAGATGCGGTCGCCGAGCGCCTTGGCGGCCGCGGGCAAGTCAGGATGATCGACGCTCCCGATCCGCAGCAGGAAGGCGTCGGCGTCGATGGCGGCCAACCGCGGATCGTCGGCCAGCGCCTCGGGCGCCGTCTGCGCGATCAGCGCGAACTCGTCCAGGCTCCTGCCGCTGGCGGCAAAGCCGGCCGGCCGCGGCGTGTGCTCGCGGACGCGGTCCAGCAGCTCGATGAAACGGCTCATCCGAAGATGGCGATCAGCACGCCGGCGGCCACCGCCGAGCCGATCACGCCGGCCACGTTCGGGCCCATGGCATTCATGAGCAGGAAGTTGCGGGGATCCTCGTCCTGCCCGACCTTCTGCACGACGCGGGCCGCCATCGGCACCGCGGAGACGCCGGCCGCGCCGATCATGGGGTTCACGCGCCGGCCGGTGAGCACGCACATCAGCTTCCCCATCAGCACGCCGGCGGCGGTGCCGATCGCGAAGGCGATCAGGCCGAGGGCGATGATCTGCAGCGTCTGGGCGTTCAGGAAGGCGGAGGCGCCCATGCGCGATCCGACCGACAGGCCCAGCAGGATGGTGACGATGTTGATCATCTCGTTCTGAGCGCACTGTGACAGGCGCTCCAGCTTGGGGACCAGTGCGCTGGCCTCCTTGAGGAGGTTGCCCAGCATCAGCATGCCGATCAGCGGGGCGGCGGCCGGCACCACGAGAGCCGCGGTCACGGTCGTGAGGATCGGGAACAGGATCTTCACCCTGGTCGAGACCGGCCGCAGGTCGGCCATGCGCACCAGCCGTTCACGCCGGGTCGTCAGCAGCCGGATGATCGGCGGCTGGATGATCGGCACCAGCGCCATGTAGGAGTAGGCGGCCACGGCGACCGCCCCCAGCAGGTGGTCGGCCAGCTTGCCGGTCAGGTAGATGGCGGTGGGACCGTCGGCGCCGCCGATGATCGCGATCGACGCGGCCTCCGTTTGCGTGAAGCCGAGCGCGCCGGCGCCCAGCAGCGTGGCGAAGATCCCGAACTGCGCCGCGGCGCCAAGTATGAAGGTCTGCGGCCGCGCCAACAGCGGCGTGAAGTCGGTCATGGCGCCGATGCCCAGGAAGATCAGCGGCGGGAACACGCTGGACTTGATCCCGAACACGTAGATCTGTTCCAGCAGTCCTCCGGGATCTACCAGGTCCACCCCCGGCAGGTTGACCAGCAGCGCGCCGAAGCCGATCGGCACCAGCAGCAGCGGTTCGTACTGGCGGACGATGCCCCGGTAGAGCAGGACGCCGGCAACCGCCAGCATGGCCACGCGCGCCAGCGTCAGCTCGGGCAGGCCGGTCGCCTGCAGGAACTGTTCGAACAGGCCCATCGGCCGCTACTGGACGGTGAGCAGGGGCTGGCCTGCCGCGCGGTTGTCGCCGGGGCCCACGTGCACCTCCGCGACGGTGCCCGCGGCCGTGGCCGTGACGTCGATGTCCATCTTCATCGCCTCCATCACGACGACGAGCTGGCCGGCGCTCACCTGGTCGCCGGCCGTGACCTTGACTTCCTTGACGGTGCCGGTCATCGGCGCCGGCAGCACTCCCGGTCCCGCCGCGGTCGGTGCCGGCGTCGGTGTGGGCGTTGGCGAGGGGGCGGCGGGCGCGGGCGTCGGTGCAGGCGCGGGGGTGGCGGCAGCCGGCGCCACTTCGGGCTCCAACTCGACCCGGTAGGCCGTGCCTTCGTGGGTGATGGTGAGAACGTCGCCGTCGCGGACGACCTCGACCTCGTAGCGCACACCCTCGTAACGGAAGCGGATCATGCTCATGGCGCAACCTGCCGCGCGACGGTCGTCGATGCCGGCATCCGCAGGCGCCAGCGTGCGGCCTCCACCGTGTCGTAAGGACGCCACGCGGCGGCGCTCGGCATTCCTGCCGCTGTCTGCTCGGCGTCCCGCTCCGCGGCCAGATACGCGGCAGTGGCGGCGGCGATCCAGCCCGGGCCGCCAGCTCCGCCCGGTTCCTCCCGAGCGTCCTGCGACGTGTTGCGCCGGCCGGAGGCCGACGTGAGCGCGGCCATCATTGCGCTCAGGAACACCAGGAAGACGAACACCACCCCCATGCCGAGCACAGCGACGACCAGCGTCGACGGCGCTTCTGGACTCATGGCTGCTACAGGGGGATGTTGCCGTGCTTCTTGGCCGGCCGGTCCTCGCGCTTGCGGGCCAGCATCTCGATGGAGCGGATCAGCTCGATGCGCATGGCGGCCGGCTCGATGACGTCGTCGATGAACCCGTGTCCGGCGGCGATGAACGGATTCATCACCGTCTCCCGGAACTCCTCCACCTTTTCCTGGCGCTTGGCCGCCGGGTCGTCGGCGGCTGCGATGTCGCGGCGGAAGATGATGTTGGCTGCCCCGTCGGCCCCCATGACCGCGATCTCCGCGCTCGGGAACGCCAGCACGCGGTCGTAGCCGAGGGACTTGGAGGCCATGGCGATGAAGGCGCCGCCGTACGCCTTGCGGATGATCAGCGCCACCTTGGGGACGGTCGCCTCGGCGATCGCGTACAGGATCTTGGCGCCGTGGCGGATGATGCCGCCGTGCTCCTGCGTGATGCCCGGCAGAAAGCCCGGGACGTCGACCAGCGACACGATCGGCACGTTGAAGGCGTCGCAGAAACGCAGGAAGCGGGCCGCCTTGTCCGAGGAATCGATGTCCAGGGAGGCGGCGTAGACGCTCGGCTGGTTGGCGAACAGGCCGACGGTGCGGCCTGCCAGCCTGGCGAAGCCGACCACGACGTTCTGGGCAAACTCCGGCTGCACCTCGATGAAGGAGCCGGAGTCGACCGCTTCCGCGATCATCGCGCGCACGTCGAAGGGCCGGCGCGCGTCGTCGGGAATCAGCTTGGCGATGCCCTCGGTGGCGCGATCGATCGGGTCGGTGACCGGCAGCAGCGGCGGCGACTCCTGGTTGTTGAGCGGCAGGTAGCCGAGCAGGCGGCGGAGGCCGGCCAGGCATTGCGCCTCGTCGGCGAAGCGGAAGTGCGCGACGCCGCTGGTCGCCGAGTGCGGGACGGCGCCGCCCAGGTCGCCGTGCGAGATCTCCTCACCCGTCACCGCCCGGATGACCTCCGGGCCGGTGATGTACATGTTGCTGATCGTGTCGACCATGAAGATGAAGTCCGTGATCGCCGGCGAGTAGACCGCCCCGCCCGCGCACGGCCCCAGGATGATCGAGAACTGCGGGATCACGCCCGAGGACAGGGTGTTGGCGCGGAAGATCTTGGCGTAGCCGTCCAGCGACAGGACCCCTTCCTGAATGCGCGCCCCGCCGGAGTCGTTGATCTGGATGAACGGCACCCCGGACTCCAGGGCGAGTCGCTGCGCGTGCGCGATGCGGGTCGCGTGCATCTCCCCCAGGGTGCCGCCGACCACCGTGAAGTCCTGCGCGGCCACAAACACCTGGCGCCCCTCGATCTTGGCGCTGCCGGTCACCACGCCGTCGCCGGGCACGCGCTGCCGGTCCATGCCGAAATCGGTGGAGCGCACCGTCACGAACGGCTGCTGCTCGATGAAGGAATCGGGGTCGACCAGCGCGTCGATCCGCTCGCGCGCCGTCATCTTGCCCTTGGCGTGCTGCGCAGCGATGCGCTTTTCGCCGCCGCCGGCCTCGGCCTCGCGGCGCTTGGTCCGGTACGTCTCCAACAAGCGTTCTTGCATGCAGCCGAGAGGACGGGCCCGAGGGGACCCGAAAGCGAGGCGGAGTCTACCGCCACACTGCGTCGAGGGTCAAACTCGTCCGCGACGCCTACGAGCCGGTCGAGGTGTAGTGCCGCACGCCGAGTTGCCACAGGCCGGCGACCAGGGCCAGAAAGACGAACCCGGCGAGCGGCGCGAGCCAGGCGACGCCCGCCGGTGCCCCCAGCGGATCGGGGCGGCCCAGGACGTGGACCACCGGGAAGTAGGTGACGCTGCCGATCGGCACCACGAACAGGAACAGGTAGCGGAGCGCGCGGTGGAACACCGGGATCGGATATTGCGTGGTCTCCACGCCGCCGTGGGTGACGATGGCGAAGAGCTCGAGCGTCTCGGTGGTCCAGAACGACAGGACGGCGGACAGCATGAGCAGGGCCGAATAGGCGGCGACCCCACCGATGAACGCCCACAGCAACAGCGCGATGTCGCCGAGCGCGGGTCCGCCGTCCAGGGCGGAGAGCGCCCAGCCCAGCACCACGGCGCCCTGCAGCAGCCGGCCGATCCGCTTCGGAGCCAGGTTGCTGCCCAGCACCTGCAGCAGCGTCGAGCGCGGCCGCAGCAGCACCCGGTCGAACGTGCCCTCCTTGATGAGCGGGCCGAACAGGTCGAATCCGCGCCCGATCGCCTCGGCCACCGCGAACACGACGTGGACCAGCCCGTAGAAGAGCGCCACCTCCGTGAGCGTCCAGCCCCTGATGCTCCCGAAGCGGCTGAACAGCGCCCAGATGCCCAGGAACTCCACCCCGGCCGACAGCAGCGTGCCGAGCGACTCCATCAGGAACGACGAACGGTACTGCATCTCCGCGCGCAGGTTGGCAGCGGCGTAGCGCACGGCCATGCGGAGCATCCCTGGATCATCCACCCTGGATCACCACCTTGCGGATCCCAAGGGCCATCAGCCGGTGGCCGGCGGCAACCAGCGTCACCACCCATGCCGCCTGGATCAGCAGCGCGCGCAGCGCCTCCACGCCGGCGAGATGTCCGGAGTAGATCCGGAACGGCGTGTCGATCAGCCCCGCGAACGGCAGCAGCTCCAGCACCGCTTGCGCCCAGTGGGGCAGGTAAGGCAGCGGCACGACCATCCCCGAGCAGATCCAGGCGGCGAGCGGCAGGATCGCGTTCCAGCCGGTGGAGCTCAGCGTCCACAGCATGATCGTCTGGCCGAGCAGCGTGATCGCCATGCCGGTGAGCACGCCCAGCGCGATGGCGACCGCGAATCCGATCGCGGCACCGGCTCCCGCCGGTGGGCCGAGCGCCCAGGTCCGGGCGCCGATGAGCGGCAGCGCCACCGCCGCGAACAGCAGCAGCGGCACGGCTCGCAGCGCCGTCCTGCCGATCCTCCAGCCGACGACGCTGACCGCCCAGTTGGCGTACAGGTCGAGCGGGCGGATGAGCTCGTAGGCGACCGAACCGGAGCGGATCCGATCGGTTGCCAGGGGGTCGACGTTCATCGGGAACAGCCCGAACATCGCCTGCCCCAGCCACACGTAGGAGGCCAGGTGGACGGTCGTGAAGTCGCTCGCCGCCGGATCGCTGCGGTAGAAGCCGTCCAGGATCATCAGGCGCAGCAGGCCCCAGAACACCTGTGTGGCCACGGCGGCGAGCGCCGCCGCGCGGTACTGGAGGATCGCGCGCAGGCGCACGGAGGCCACTGCGGCGTAGCTCCGCAGTCTCGGTTCGAATCGCATGGAGTCAGCCGTGGCGGCGGTACAGCTCCGCGATGATCCGCTCGATCGGCGGATCCTCCACGAACAGGTCGCGGATCACGGCGCGGTCGGTGACGCGGCGGATCAGCTCCGCCGCCGACACGCGGCGCGGATCGAACCGCAGGCGCACGCGGGGGTCGCGCCGCTCGACCACCTCGGCATCCGGGACCGAGAGCTCGCAGTCCCGGTCCTCCAGGTCGACCGACAGGTAGCGCTCGCCGGCCACCGCGGCGCGCAACTCCGTCACCGAGCCGTCCAGGACGATGCGTCCCGCGCTGATCACGATC
>JAPOQV010000517.1 GCA_026710565.1 Spirochaetaceae bacterium
CCCAACGACATCGCGCTCGACATGGACGGCAAGCCGGTGGAAACGATCTCGCGCTTCCATGCCGCATTGGGCTCTCTCACGGGTCGCGACGGTATTCGCTCCGATCCGAGCCGATACGAAGCGATCTCGCTGGCGATGGTGGACGTACGCAGCGACCAGGCCGGAGATCTCCTCGACACATTCCCTCCGCCGACAAGCCCTCTCCGCCTGGACCGCTTCTTCGACGTCCTCTATCGGCAGTACGACGAACGTAACGTCGTCAGTGCACCTGATCTGGCAACGCGAAACCGCAGAATCGAGTGGTCTCCTGACTCTCCCGCGCTCACGGATCGTCTGCCCGGGCCACTCGACTACGACGTCCGCACGTCGGGCTGACCCGCCGCTACAAAGGGCCTCCTATCCGCCGCGGCTCAGAACGGCGACAGCGACCCACACCGGCCCACTGAGAACGGCCGCGCACACCGCGATCGCCAGCGGACCGAGGAGCCCGGCGAGCAGGGAGCCAGCCACGGTCGCGGGCCCCAGCACCGCGAATGCCGCCCAGGCCGCGCGGGAGTGTCCCAGCCGCCAGAGCCGCCGGCACGCCAGCGCCAGCGGCAGGCCGGCCGGTGCCACCACGACCAGAGACGAGACGATCATGAACGCCGTCATTGGCCACGGCCCCGCGTCCGGGCCGAACCTCAAGCCACGCAGCGGCGCCGTGATGGCGACCCCTATCGGCAGCCACAGCAGCGCCGCGACGATGAACAGCCAGCGCGGAACGGCCATCGGACCCTCGCTCGACCGTTCCGGTCAGATCGGGCAGATGAGCGCGCCGAGCCGCTCCATCATGCGCAGGTTCTCGGTGTAGTCGACCGGGCAGTCGATGACGGCCGGCCGGCCGCACGCGAACGCGTCGCGCAGGATCGGCTGCAGCTCGTCGGCGGCGCCGACCCGGTAGCCGGCGACGCCGAAGCTCTCCGCGTACTTCACCAGGTCGGGGTTGCCGAACCGGATGTGGGAGATGCGCCCGAAGCGGCGCTGCTGCTTCATGCCGATCAGGCTGTAGCTGTCGTCGTGGAAGACCAGCGTCACGAAGGGGATCTCCTCCCTGACCGCCGTTTCCAGCTCCTGCGAGTTCATCAGGAAACCGCCGTCGCCGGTCACGGCGACCACGTTCTGCCGCGGGTGAATGAGCTTCGCGGCCAACGCGCCCGGCACGCCGATGCCCATGGCCGCGAAGCCGTTCGAGATGATGCAGGTGTTGGGCCGGTAGCACGGAAACAGGCGGGCGATCCACATCTTGTGCGCTCCGACGTCAGAGACCAGGATGTCCTCGCTGTCCATGACCGTGCGCAGGTCGTTGAGAACCCGCTGCGGCTTCATGGGAAACGACGTGTCGGCGCGGAACTCGTCCCGCTCGTGCAGGATGAACGTGCGCAGGCCCCGCGTGTAGTCGTCGGTCCGGCACGGCTGGGCGCGCTCGGCGATCCGGTCCAGCGTGGTCGAGATGTCGCCCAGGACGCCGACGCCCACCGTGTAGTACTGGTCCACCTCCGCCGGCAGCATGTCCATGTGGATGATCGTCTTGTCCCGCTCCGGGTTCCAGCGCTCGGGGGAGTACTCGACCAGGTCGTAGCCCACCGCGATCACCACGTCGGCGCGGTCGAAGCCGCAAGACACGTAGTCCCGCGCCTGCAGCCCGCAGGTCAACAGCGACAACGGATGGTCGTCGCGCAGCACGCCCTTGCCCATGAAGGTCTCCGCGACCGGGATGTTCAACCGCTCGGCGAACCGGGTCAGTGCCTCCGAAGCCTGCCGCCGCACCACACCGTTGCCGGCAAGGATGATCGGGCTCTTCGCGGCCGATATGGCCGCGGCCGCCCGGTCGATCTGCGCCGCCGGCGGCTCCCACGGATAGGGCGCCTGCGGGAGCAGCGGCCCGGCGGCGGTCTCCCCCTCGGCCCCGGCCGCGGGGCAGTCGGCGCGGGTCGCGCCGGGCTTCTCGGTCTCCGCGACCTTGAAGGCCTTGCGGACGATCTCCGGGATGATGGCCGCCTTGGTGATCTGGGCGTTCCACTTGGTGATGGGCTGGAAGGTGTCGACGACGTCGATGTGCTGGTGCGACTCCTTGTGCATGCGGTCGAGCGAGGCCTGCCCGGTGATCGCCACCACCGGGCTGCCGTCCATGTTGGCGTCGGCGACGCCGGTCATCAGGTTGGTCGCGCCCGGCCCCAGCGTCGA
>JAPOQV010000518.1 GCA_026710565.1 Spirochaetaceae bacterium
GACCTCACCGACCCGCAACAGGTGGAGCACCTCTGCACGGAGGCCGCCGCGAGCCTGGACGGGCCGATCGACATCCTGGTCAATAACGCCGGCGATGTCCTCGACATGCGGCCGCTGCTGCAGGCGTCGCTGTCCGCTTGGCACGACACCCTGGCGCTCGACCTCACCGCGGCGATGCTGACCAGCCGCCTGCTGGCGCCGGCCATGCGCGAGCGCGGCTGGGGCAGGATCATCAACATCTCCTCGATCTCCGCCCACACCGGCGGCGGGGGAGGGGCGACCGCCTACGTGGCCGCCAAGGGCGGGCTGTCGGCGATGACCCGCAGCTTGGCCAAGGAGCTCGGTCCCGCCGGCATCACGGTCAACTCAGTCGCCCCCGGCGTGATCATGACGGCCATCCACGAGCGCACCAACACGCCGGAAACCCTGGAGGCGCTGCGCCTGACCACGGCCGCCAGGCGGCTCGGCCAGCCCGCCGACTGCGCCGGGGCGGTGCTGTTCCTGGCCTCGGAGGCGGCCTCTTACGTCACGGGCAGCACCCTGGCCGTCAACGGCGGCATGCGCATGGACTGATCAGCCCGCTCGACGCCGCTTCACGTGCCGGCGTCCTCATCGGCAGGGGGCGGGGGCGGGATACGTGCTCCGGACTCGGCGATCCGACGCTCTCGTTCCTCCCACTTGGCCCTCTCCTCTGCCCGGCCCTTCGCAAGGCCCTGTGCAAGGCCCTTCTCAAGGCCCTTCTCAAGGCCCTGTGCAAGGCCTTTCTCAAGGCCCTTCGTAACGGCCTTTACGTAGAGGCGTTTCGCCCGTTTCGCGAAATGATCATCAAGTCGTCGCTGCAAGTACGAACCCACGATTCCTACCATTCCGACTACCTCCATCGCGAGCATGCTCAAGGCGGCCGAGGCTACCGCCATCGGTGCCAACCTCTCACCGAACCGAAGAACCCTGTCGACGATACTCCCCGGAGATCCGGGGCTCAACACGTCGACCAGCGCCAGAGCGGTGCTCAGCAACGCGAACACCGTGAACATGGCGTAGTAGATCGTCTTGAGCGACGAAGGAACGCTCCAGATCGACTCCCGCGGTTCATCCATTCAATGAGGTAAGCGGTTGCCCGGCGCTGCCGCTTCAGTGCCGCTTGCGCGCCGCGCGCCGAGCGGGGAGCATTGCGCATGGACCCGATCTCTCCCGAGGTACGCGGCTACCTCGACGACCTCGTTCCCGACCGCCCCGCGGAGCTCGCCCGCATGGAGGAGCATGCCCGCGAGAGCGGCTTTCCGATCGTCGGGCCGGCCTCCGGCCAGCTCTGCTACCAGATCTCCCGCATGATCGGCGCCCGTTCCGTGTTCGAGCTGGGCTCCGGATTCGGCTACTCGACCGCGTGGTTCGCGCGCGCCGTGCAGGAGAACGGCGGCGGCACCGTCCACCACGTCGTCTGGGACGAGGGCCTGTCCGCCCGCGCCCGCCGGCACCTGTCGGCGCTCGGCTACGACGGCGTCGTCCGCTACCACGTGGGCGAGGCGGTAGCCGCCCTGCGCGAGGCCGAAGGCCCCTACGACGTGATCTTCAACGACATCGACAAGCACATGTACCCGGACTCGCTGCCGGTGATCGAGTCGAAGCTGCGGCCCGGCGGCGTGCTGATCATCGACAACATGCTGTGGTTCGGCCGCATCTTCGACGACGCCGACCGCTCCGAGGACACCGAGGGGATACGGCGCTTCACCGGGATGATCGCGGCCGACCGCGGCTGGACCGCGTCCCTGGTGCCGATCCGCGACGGGCTGATCGTCGCCTACCGGAACCCGTCGTGAGCGATGCCGCCGGCCCTGACTTCGTGCGCGCGGCGGTCAGGCGCGACATGGAGTCCGGCCGCTACGACGGCCGCGTGCAGACCCGCTTCCCGCCGGAGCCCTCCGGCTACCTGCATATCGGCCACGTCAAGGCGATCTGCGTCAACTTCGGCGTCGCCGCCGAGTTCGGCGGCGTCTGCGCGCTGCGCTACGACGACACCAACCCGGAGCGGGAGGACACCCACTACGTCGAGCAGATCAAGACCGACATCCGCTGGCTGGGCTTCGACTGGGGCGAGCGCGAGTACTACGCCTCCGACTACTTCGAGCGGCTCTACGAGCTGGCCGTGCAGCTCATCGAAGCGGGCAAGGCCTACGTCGACCACCTGACTGCGGAAGAGATCATCGAGTACCGCGGCGTCGCGCAGTCGGCCGGCCGCGACAGCCCCTACCGCGATCGCTCCGTGGACGAGAACCTGGACCTGTTCCGGCGCATGCGCGGAGGAGAGTTCGAGGAAGGTGTCTGCGTGCTGCGCGCCAGGATCGACATGGCCGCACCCAACGTCTACCTGCGCGACCCGGTGATGTACCGCATCCTGCGCACTCCCCATCACCGCACCGGCGACCGCTGGTGCATCTATCCGACCTACGACTGGGCGCACGGCCAGTCCGATTCGATCGAGGAGGTCACCCACTCCCTGTGCACGCTGGAGTACGAGACGCACCGGCCCCTGTACGACTGGTTCATCGAGGCGCTCGGCATCTTTCCGTCGCGCCAGATCGAGTACAACCACCTCTACATCACGCACACCATGACCGGCAAGCGGCGCCTGAAGGAGATGGTGGAGGCAGGCGAGGTGACCGGCTGGGACGATCCGCGCCTGCCGACCATCGCCGCGCTGCGCCGGCGCGGCGTGCCGCCCGCGGCGCTGCGCCGCTTCGCGACCGACGTGGGCCTGAGCAAGACGCAGGTGCTGGTCCAGATCGAGATGTTCGAGTCCCGCCTGCGCGAGCACCTCAACCGCACCGCGCCGCGCGTGATGGGCGTGCTGGACCCGATCCGGCTGGTCATCACCAACTACCCGGAGGGTCAGGTCGAGGAGGTCGAATGCGAGAACAACCCCGAGGATTCGTCAGCCGGCACCCGGCGGGTGCCGTTCAGCGGTGAGCTGTACGTCGAGCGCGACGACTTCCGCGACGATCCGCCGCGCAAGTGGTTCCGGCTGGCGGAGGGGCGGGAGGTGCGGCTCAAGCACGCCTACTACGTCACCTGCGACGAGGTGGTGCGCGACGCCGACGGCCGCCCCACGGAGCTCCGCTGCACCTACGATCCCGCATCCCGCGGGGGAGGCACCGCAGACGGCCGCAAGGTGCGGGGCACCCTGCACTGGGTGTCCGCCGCGCACGCGCTGGACGCCGAGGTGCGCCTCTACGACCGCCTGTTCACGAAGGAGGACATGAAGGACCTGGCCGAGGGCGAGGACTGGCGCGACCACCTCAACCCCGACGCCCTGCGCGTGCTGACCGGCTGCAAGCTCGAGCCGGGCCTGGCCGAGGCTGAGCCGTCGGCCGCCGTGCAGTTCATCCGCAACGGCTACTTCTGCCTGGATGAGCGCGACGCCACGCCGGAGCGGCCGGTCTTCAACCGCACGATCGGCCTGCGCGACACTTGGGCCAGGATGGAACGCGCGGGCAAGGGAGGCTGACCGCGGCACCGGCGAGCGACCGCTTCACGTTCTTCGTCTCCCACACCTGCCACGCCGACCACGGCTACACCGACCGGCTGGACGCGGTGCGCGCCGGCTGGGCCGACGGCCTGGACCAGGCGCTGCAGGCGGTCGAGCGCGGCTTCCGCTGGACCCTGGAGGCGTCGATCTTCTTCCAGGCGTATCGGGAGCTGCGCGACCCCGGCCGCGTGCGCGCGCTGGCGGAAGCGGTCCGCGCCGGCCACGTCGAGCTGTGCGCGACCTGCGCCAACCTGGAGTACGAGCAGATCGACGGCGAGGAGATGACACGAGTCTGCTCGCTGGCCAACCGCGTCCTGGCCGACGAGTTCGGCATCCGCGCCCGCACCGCGATCCTGAGCGACATGCCGGGCATGACCTGGGGCCTGCCGCAGGTGCTGGCCGGCAGCGGCGTCGACTACCTGATGTTCTGGCGCGGCGCCTACAAGGACAACATGTACCTCGCACAGGTGCCGCCCATCTTCCGCTGGGAGTCGCCCGACGGCTCGGGCGTCCTGGTCAACCTGTATGGCGGGCCGGAGCTGCACGACTTCTACTTCGACAAGTCCGCGGCCTGCTTCCTGCAGCGCGACACCGTGGCCGAGCGGCTGCGGGAGATCGCCGCCTGGCACCGCGCGCTCGGCGACCGCTATCCGTATACCTCCGTGCACCTGGTGATCGGCTACGACAACGGCCCGGTGCTCACCCACCTGCTGGACGGGGTGCACTGGTACCGGGAGCACGTCGACGAGCACGACGTGGTGCTGGCCACGCCGGCCGCGTTCATGGACGAGATCGCGCGCCAACGGCCGGCCGAGGCCGTTCCGGCCGTACGCGGCGACTTCACCGGCGCATGGGCGGACGACCCGCTGACCTACGCCGACGCCTTCGTCGCCAAGCGCCGCGCAGTCGCGCGCTGGAACGTGGCCGAGCGACTCGCAGCCCTGCTGCCGGCGGCGCGCGCCGACGCGCCGCCGTACCCGCGCGCGGACCTGGACGCGATCCAGGAGAACCTGCTGCTGTTCACCGAGCACACCTACGGCAGCTCGCAGTGGCAGTGGGAGCAGTTCCAACCCCAGGCCGACGAGCGCCGCTTCGAGCATTCCTGGGATTTCTCGCGCTCCACGTGGACGGACAAGCGCGCCTTCGCGCAGGCCGCCGACCACGGCTCGCGCCGGCTGCTGACGCGGCTCACCGCGCTGCTGGGCGCCGGCCCCGACGAGCGCGGTCCCGCGGTCCGGGTGCTCAACCCTTCCGGCTGGGAGCGCGGCGAGCACCTCACCGTGTTCGTCAAGGATCGCGGCTGGCGGCAGCACCAGCCGCGCGAGGCGCGGGTGCTGCACGCCGCCACCGGCACGGAGGTGCCCGCGCAGGTCACCCGCGGCGACCACATGGGCTACGAGGTCTGCTTCCGCACGCCGCGCATCGAGCCGCTGGGATGGGACACCGTGCTGGTCGTCCCGGGCCGAGGCCGCGGCACCGGGGAGGACGCCGAGCTGCGCGCCTCCGAATGGACGCTGGAGAACCGCTGGTACGCGATCGGCGTGACCCCCGAGCGGGGGGTGACGTCGATCGTGGACAAGGAGCAGCACCGCGAGCTGTTGTGTCCCCAGTCAGGTCACGGCGCCGGCCAGTTCATCTACCGGCGCGTGGCGCCGCGTTTCCACGACGACCTGTACACGATGCGCGGCCGCCTGCTCGCGCACGACCCCACGTGGACGGCTTTCGGCGGCGAGCGCACCGTGATGGGCCGCATCCCGGAGCGCGACTGGCTGGTGCGCTCCGCCGGCACGCGGGTCACCGCATGCCGCGTCCGCCACGCCGGGCCGGTGGTGGTCTCGCTGGAGCTGGAGTCGGAGCTGGAGCTGGACGGCGTCTCCTGCCGGCTCACGCAGGAGGTGAGCCTGTACGCCGGCGAGCGGCTCGTGCGCTTCCGCAACCGGCTGCGCAAGCAGGAGACGCTGGGCAAGGAGGAGGGCTACCTGGGCCTGCCGCTGGCCATCCCGGATCCGGCCGTGCACTGCGAGGTCGCCAACGCCGTGATCCGCCTGGGGCGCGACCAGCTTCCCGGCTCGTTCACGGGCTTCACCGGGCTGAACCGGTTCGTGGCGGTCGGCGACGACCGGTTCACGGCGGTGGTCAGCCCGATCGGCCCCGCGGTGGTGGAGGTGGGCGCCATCCGCACCCACGCCTGGGAGGACGTCCGTTACGAGCCGCGCGACGGGGCGCTGTTCTTCTACGTGCTCAACAACCTGGAGAACACCAACGCGCCGCTGTTCCAGGGCGCGGAGAGCTGGCAGGACGGCTTCCTGGACCTGGACTTCTGCCTGACCAGCCACGCCGGCCCGTTCGACCCGGTGCGGGCGACCCGCTTCGGCCTGCGCTGCCACCAGGAGCTGCCGGCCTGGGTGACGCCTCCGGCGGGTGATTCGACCGATCTGCGCAATGAAGACAAGGTGACCGGCGCCGCTGTCGATGTGGAGGCGGAGCCGGCCGGCCAACCGCTCGACCGCCACGCGCCTCGCGGCCGCTTCCTGGAGTTCGACGGCGACCCGTCGGTGGTGGTGCAGGCGATCAAGCGGGCCGAGGAGCGGCCGGAAGACCGTGACCGCGGCCTGATCGTGCGCCTGCGCGAGGTTGCAGGCCGGTCCGCGGCGGTGCGCTTCGGCGGGCGTGAGCATCCGCTCACCGCCGCGTGGCGTTGCGACCTGCTGGAGAACGACCGGGAGCGGCTGCCCGTCCGCGGCGGGGTGGCGGAGGCGTCGATCTCGCCGTACGGTCTTGTCACCGTTCGACTTGAAGGAGGGATTTGATGGCTCGATCTGAGTCGTGGCGTTACGAGAAGCTGACCTGGCCGGAGATCAACGAGGCGGTGAAGCAGGAGCGGGTGGTGGTCTGCCCGGTGGGATCGACCGAGCAGCACGGGCCGCATCTGCCACTGGACGTGGACGTGGTGTGCCCGTGCGGAGTCGCCGAGGCGGCGGCGCGCCTGGTTCCCGAAGAGGTGCTGGTCATGTCCCCGTTCGTGCACGGCTACGCCGCGCACGTGATGGACTTCCCCGGCACCACCAGCATCCACTGGGAGCACTTCATCAAGTGCATCGTCGACATCGGCGCCAGCCTCGCCTACCACGGCTTCAAGAAGATCGTCTTCCTCAACGGCCACGGCTCCAACATGCCCAACCTGGACCTGGCGGCGCGCCGCGTGAACCTGGAGACCGACGCCGAGTGCCTGACCTGCTCGTGGTGGCAGCTCCTGATGGTGGATCCGGAGTTCATGCCGAGCTGGCGCGAGAGCCGCTTTCCCGGCGGCATCGCCCACGCCTGCGAGCTGGAGACCTCCGTCTACCTCCATCTGGCCGAGGATGACGTGCGCAAGGACCTGATCGCCGACGGCAAGATCGCCTACCACCGCTACGAGTCCGACTTCTTCTATACCGACCTGTACGGCCACGGGCCCGGCAACGTCACCTCCTGGACCGCGTCCTACAGCGACACCGGCGTGCTCGGGGAGCCGACGCTGGCCACGAAGGAGAAGGGCGAGCGCGCCGTCCGGGAGGCGTCGCGGCAGCTCGCGCGCATGATCAGCGAGTTCCGCGCCCGCCCCAAGCCGCCGCGCGGCGACCACCACGTGACGCCGCCGACCATGCCGATGCCGTGGGGCCAGGCGGAGCGCCCAAGCGCCCCTGGCGACGTGCACGGGGGATCAAACGAACCTGCCCGGTAGCCGACTGCCCGGCTTGTGACAGACCGAGATTGCGATCCGCCCCGGACCTCGGTTCCTCCCGCTTCGCCGCCGCTGGTGCTCGATGCGGCAGGAAGGCAGAAGCTCGTCGAGGACGCGGCCGGCAAGAGCGCGCGTCAGGTCCGCCGCATGCTGGCCGACCTGGAACCGGAGCTGGCGACGCCGGCCGACCGGATGCGCCCGCTCGGCGACGGCCGCTACGAGTTGAAGGCGGTCATCGACGCCGACTGCCACCAGGGGCTGGAGGAGCTCCGCGGCTCGCGCACGTGGTGCAGTCGCACTGGCCGGCTATCGTTCAGTTGATCAGCACGTAATCCGCTGCCGGTACTGGTCGGGATCCGGCGAGTTTCTTCCGTAACGGGACATTCGCGCGACATTTCGCCGCCACTCTTTCCACAACGAGGCACAACGTCCTCGAATCCAGCAGGGGTGAAACCCCGGGGAGGAGACACGATGGTGTTCACGAAGAAGAGGATGCTGCTGATGGCGATGCTCTGCGCCTTCATGGCGGTGGCGGCCGTCATCGTCTTCGCAGACAACGGCGAGGGGGGCGGCAGCGAGCACGGCGCGGGAGGCGAGAGCGGCAGTGAAGCCGGTGGCGAGCACGGCGCCGGAGGCGAAGGCGGCGGTGAGGCCAGCGGCGAGGAAGGCGGAACGCGCCTGCCGCCCGACGCGGTGTTCGGCCAGGAGCGCAGGGGATCGGTCCTGATCCTGGGCTACGTCCCGGAGGCGGGCGGCTTCGTCGGCGTGGTGGGGAACATCAGCAACGCCACGCTGCAGCAGGTGCGGGTCGAGGTGCACCTGTTCGGCCCGAGCATCGAGCTCGGTCCGACGACGCCGGTCGATCTGGCGCCCGGTCAGTGGATCCCGGTGTGGCTGCCAGACGAGGGCAACCGCTTTACCGAGTGGGTACCGCACGCGGAAGTCGGGCCACAGTCCGGCAGCGGCGGCGAAGGCGGCGGCGAGCACGGGTCTGGCGGCGAACGCGGCGGCAGTTGAGGCTCCGCCGGGCCACCGGCCCACGGTCACACGGGACGCGGCGCTCTCACCCGGGGGCGCCGCGTCCTTGCGTGGAGCGCCCCGGCACCCCCTTACGCCCTTGCGCCACCGCGCCGCAGATCACCATCTCCCAGCCGTCCACCAGGACCGCCGCCGGCTGCCCGGTCGTGCGGTGCAGCGTCTGCAGCAGCCGGCGGAAGCGCCCCGGCGCGTTGACGCGGCGGGGCGGGATTCCCGCTTCGTCCTCCCGAGACGACAGTCTCAAGGGACCATCCCCGTGTCAGGCCGGGCGCCCGCGCCGGAAGCCGGCCACGAGAGGGGGGGGGGGGGGAGACGCGGGGGGCGCCACCCTC
>JAPOQV010000519.1 GCA_026710565.1 Spirochaetaceae bacterium
CCACCGTTACCCACACCGTGGTCGAACTGGTCAACGGGACCGCCTACGACGTGCAGGTGCGCGCCATCAACGTGGTCGGCGCCGGCCCGCCGAGCGAGGTGCGCGCGACCCCGGCGGTCGGCATCTGCCAGCGCCAGCCGGCGATCCGCGACGCGATCCTCGCCGCGCTCGGCGGTGAGCCCCTCAACCTCGACCTTCGATGCGAGTCGATCACGGCCGATCACCTCGCGGCGGTCAGAGCCGTGACCGCGACGAGCCGCGGCATCGAGGCGTTGCGGGCCGAGGATCTGGCGGGGATGCCCGGGCTCGAGAGTCTCGACCTTGGCGAGAACGATCTGCGCAGCCTGCCGGAGGGGGTGTTCGCCGGTCTCCCGGAGCTGCAAAGGCTCAGTTTGCACGGCAATCACCTGACCACACTGCCGGAGCGGGTGTTCGCCGGTCTCACCAAGCTGTCGCACCTCACCCTGAGCAGCAATGAGCTGGCCACCCTGCCCGCTTCGGTATTCGCCGGCCTCGGCGCGCTGCAAGAACTCCGTCTGCCCCGCAACCGCCTGTCATCGCTGCCCGGCAGCCTGTTCGCCGACCTCGGCGCGCTGACCGACCTGGACCTGGAACTGAACCCCTTCCGGACGCTGCCGGACGGCATGTTCGACGGGCTCACCGCGCTGCGTTCCCTGCGACTGACGTGGGGCATCGAATACCTCCTCGAGGTCCACCTGGTGCGTGAAGGTGCGAGCGGCTTCCGGGTGCGGGTCGACGAGGGGGTCCCCCACCCGTTGACCCACTTCTTCTCGATCACCGGGGGGACCGTAGAGGTCGACGGCGAGGCGGTGGCGTCGAGCCGTTTCGTGATCCCGCAGGGAACGCGCGAGACCGGCATCTACGTCGTGACGCCGAGCGGATCCGGAGCCGTGCCGGCGGTCACCCTCCGGCCCTATCCGCGGCGGCCGCCGCCCGAGTTCCGGGGCATCCGCTACTCAGCCTCCGGCGCGCAACTCGTCCTCCATGAGCTGCCGGCCGCGCCGGCCGACCTCACCGCCACGGCGGGCGACCGGAGCATCACGCTGAGCTGGAGCGACCCCGGGGACGGCACTATCCTTGCCTACCAGATCCGCGTCGACCACGGCGGTGGCACCGGGAGCTGGCAGGACATCCCGGGCAGCGGCGCAGCGACCACCAGCCATACGCTGACCCACCTCGCAGACGGCTCGCGTCTGGTCAACGGCACCGCGTACGACGTGCTGCTGCGCGCCCGCAACGCGGCAGGCCCCGGACCTGCGATCGGGCCGCAGAGCGCGCGACCCTTGCACGGCATCTGCGAGCGCACGCCGGCGGTGCGCGCCGCGCTGGTGGCCCGGCTGTCTTCGGCCACCACCTGCGCGGAGGTAAGCGCCGCGCAGTTGGCCGCCGTCACCGGCTCCCTGGACCTCTCCGACGTGGGGCTGACGACGCTGGCGGCAGGCGACCTTCACGGCCTGACGGCCCTGGCCGGGCTGGACCTTGGCGACAACGACCTCAGCGAGTTGCCGGCGCAGGTATTCGCTGACCTGCGGGCGCTGGCCACGCTCGACCTGCAACGCAACCTCCTGCGCGAGCTGCCGGCACAGGTGTTCGCCGATCTGCGGGCGCTGGCCACGCTCGACCTGCAACGCAACCTCCTGCGCGAGCTGCCGGCGCAGGTATTCGCCGATCTGCGGGCGCTGGGCACACTCGACCTGCAGCGCAACCGCCTGCGCGAGCTGCCGGCGCAGGTATTCGCCGGCCTGCAGCAGGTGACCACCGTGAACCTGAGCACCAACCGCATCGGCG
>JAPOQV010000520.1 GCA_026710565.1 Spirochaetaceae bacterium
CGGCTCGCCCGGCAGCGGGAGGCGCTGGCAGCGCTTTCGTAGTTCTGGATTCGCCGGATACGAGATGCTGTATCGCCCGCGTGCGTCGGCGGCAAGCAGCCCGCAACTCCAGAAAGGAACCTCCACCCGTAGTTCTCTCCCGGTCTGAGCTGTTTGCCGGGCGACTACACGAAACTCGCGATGATCCTTCGCGCCGGATCAACTTGGTGGAGCCGGACACGAGACACGAGGACCTCCAGGGGTGAGGGTGAACAACCGACAGGAACGCGGTCGAATTCGCCAAGCTGGAAGCCGTCGCCGTCGAGCCTTCGGTCTGAAAGACACCTCACCTGCTCCGCGAGCAATTGCGTAAGGAAGTGATGTGCGTCTCCACATGCGCCGCACCGCTCTGATCTACGATTTCGACGGAACACTTGCTCGCGGCAACATGCAGGAACGCAGCTTCATCCCGGAGATCGGAATGACACGCGCGAGCTTCTGGCGAGAGGTGAAGACGATGGCAGAACAGAATGATGCGGATGAGATCCTCGTCTATATGCACCTCATGATAGAAAAATCTAAGGAGAAAAGCATCGAAGTATCGAAGAGTGCTCTCCGCGATCATGGAAAGAGTCCCGATCTGTTCCGGGGTCTTGACGACGAATCGTGGTTTGATAGAGTCGATCGACATGCCGGTAATAACGGGTTAAGCCTCGAACATTACATCGTCTCGTCAGGTATCGAAGAGATGATTCGTGGTTGTTCGATCGCTCGCAGATTTCGCCGCGTGTACGCTTCGAAGTTCATATATCGTGACGAGGTCGTCGCATGGCCTGGAGTCGCGATCAATTACACGACCAAGACCCAGTATCTGTTCCGCATCAACAAGGGCATCGATAACCACTGGGACAACGGTGCGATCAATCAGTTCATGGCCGAGCAAGATCGTCCCATTCCTTTCGCGAGGATGATTTTCGTCGGGGACGGCGACACTGACATTCCGGCGATGAAGATGATGACCCACCAAGGAGGCTGCGCAATTGCAGTATATGACCCCGACCGTGGAGATCGTGATCTCAGCAAAATCCACCAACTGATCGCTGACGGCCGGGTTGATTTCGTGGCGCCGGCGGACTATTCAGAGGACTCTCAGATGGACATCATCGTGAAGGGGATTCTGAGCCGGATCGCTCGTGGGACGACAGATGCCGGCTCAGCGGGTCAGGAAGAGCCGGACTGCCGAGCACCAGCCGGCGATGAACGGTAGCCCGGACGCGGACCGACACCAACGGAGCAACCGCGGCCACGGGACACAGATCTGGCGCGCGTGGATTGACGGTCATCGGCACGCAGCGAGCCGTTTGGGAAGGTTCGTGTGCACTATGCGACACGTCGACCACGTGTCCGTCATACGGTCACAGTTCAACAGTGCATCTCCGCCTATGATCCGGAGGCGTTGCGCGCGTGCACTCCGGCTGGCACCCGGCCGTCCGCGCTACGTGGCCTCGGCGGCCATCGCCGCGATCAGGCGGTCGACCTGGGAGGGGGAGACGAAGTGGTGCCTGGAGATGCGCAGCGCATCGTGGCCGTCGCGGGGGTGGTCGTCAACCGGCAGGTTGTAGGTAGCGCTGCTGCAGACGCGAAGGCCGGCCAGTCACGTTCTCCCTTGCCTCGGGGGATTCCCACATCGCGATGAGCAGGCTCAGGACGAAGGCCCGCGCGGTGGACGCCAGTCGTTATCCTGAATTGTACGGCGTCCGCGAACGAGGTGATCACTAAGACTAAGGTCAGGAGGGCGACGTTGGCGGCGTCAGGAGCACGATCTCATATTCGGTGAGCGCGCTGAGGAAATCCGCGTTGTCGATGAGCGACGACACTTCCACGACCGCCAGCTTTGGGATGGCGCGATCGAATATCGCCGCACACACGTGCCCCGTGAATCTCGACCGAAACAGGAATCCGTCTGCTTCCGGTACAGTTGCGTAGGTGGCTGACGAGAGAGCGCGGCCAGCCGCGTGGTTGGCGTCGTGAGTAACCGCCGTCGGGGCGGCGATGCGGATCGGACCGTCCCCCCGAAGGTCTACCAGTGTCAGCGTCTCGGTTGATCGGATCGACACCACCAGCCTGTCATCGACATCGGAGCGCGGAAGCTCGCGGCGCTTGCGACGCGTGAACCGATTACGGGCAAGCGCCTCCCAAAACACGCAGCGGACGGCTTCGGCCGCATAGAGGACCGAGTAACCACCTACCGGATCGCTGAACCGGCTGGGAACGGCAACGGATCCCAACGGATGGTCACGGTACAGCCTGTGGATCAACCGGTATATCCGATCGAGACGAACCGCGCGAAGCCGTCCGCGAATGCGGTGTGGCTCGTACGCGGCGCTCACGCGAAGTCGCCTTGCAGGTCCCCTTTTGCGGCAGCCGTCACGCGTTCAGTTTCTCCTCGGCGCATCAGGGCGAGCGGCTTCGCCCCGTTGAGCGAAGGCCGTGGCGTCGTCAACCAGACCCACGCTGCATAACCATCGCCGAAACGCGGCACGATTTGGTCCAGTCCGGCAAGCGGACGGCAACGCTCGTCGATCTGCTCGGCCGGGAAGACATATCCGCGCTTGGCGCCCCGCCACCCAATGATCTTCCCCTTCCGGAGCCACTCGTGGACGGACTGGCGGGTCTTGAGGCCAACCCGAGCGGCAAGCTGGTCGGAAGTGAGCAACGCTTCTCGTCCTCCCTGTCGCGTTCGGGCCGAAAGCTGCCTGTCCGCTTCCTCCGTGTCGATCAACTGCGGATTGGTGCCTGAAAGCGTCTCGACTTCAGGTTCGCCTGCCCTCGTCGTGAGTTGAGGCGACAGCGTGTTCGCTACGACCGCAAGCGCGGACCGCACTGCCTCGGGATGCGCTACGAGCGCGGCGACCGCAGTTTCGCTGAAGCCATCGGCGGCGTCATGCACCACGCTTTCCAACTCCCGGATGCAACGCTCTTTCTTCCGGGTCACAGAAGGAAGGTTCGTCTATTCTGTCTACCTTGTCAAGACGAGCCCTGCGATCGCTATCCGGCCTCGGCAGCCATGGCGGCGATGAGCCGATCGACCTGGGCGGGCGAGACGAAGTAGTGCGTGGAGATGCGCAGCGCGTCGTGGCCGTCGCGGAGTTGATCGTCGCCCCGCAGGTTGTAGCCCTGCTGCAGGCGCGCGCGCCATCCGGCGGCGTCGCCGCCCGGCGGGACGACCAGCGTCGTCCCGGGGGCCACGAACTCCCGCCTGGGTGAGTTGACGAGGTCCATGCCGGGGATCTTCGCGAGTCCGGCGCGGAGTCGGTCGGCGAGCTGATGGTTGCGCGCCTCGATGGCGCCCAGGCCGATCTGCTTCAGCCACGCCACGGCGATGCCGATGCCCGCGCGTGTCGGCAGGTCGAACGTGCCCTCCTCCTCGTACCGAAGGGCGGTGGGGCCGGGCGGCGTGGTGATCGTGCCGAAGCGCTCCTGGAACTCCTGCCGCACGTAGAGCACGCCGGTCCCCGACGGTGCCAGGAGCCGCTTGTGCAGGCTGGCCGCATACAGGTCGCAGTCGTACGCGGTGA
>JAPOQV010000521.1 GCA_026710565.1 Spirochaetaceae bacterium
AGGACTCGTCCACGGATCCGACGGTCCTCAAGCTGCGTGCGCTGAACGGCGAGTACGACTGGATGTTCACGCTGGGGCTGGACATCTTCCCGGCCGCCAAGACCACCGAGGCCACCGAGCAGACCATCCGCGCCGTGCGCTGGGGGGGAGTCCATCTGGTCGGCGGCGCTCAGCTCCTGGAATTCAACCAGACCACCAACGACCCGGACATGCGCGAGCTGGTCTCGAAGCGCGACTTCCGTTGCGGCGTCTCACATGCGATCTACCGCGAGGCGATCGCCACGCTGATATTCTACGGCGCGGTGTCGTACGGCCCGCTGGCCTACTCGGAGCGGAGCCCGTTCTACAACGAGCGCGCGGCCACCGTGTGCGGCGACTACGACCTGGACATGGCCAACAGCCTGCTGGACTCGGCCGGCCTGAACGAGCGTGACGACGAAGGCAACCGGCTGTGGAAGGGCAAGCCGTTCGAGTTCACGGCGACCATCCGCATCCAGTACAACAGCGCCGAGGTGGCCGACGTGGTCAAGCAGAACCTGAGCGACGTCGGCATCAACATGAACATCCGCTCGACCGACGGCTGGGGCGGACTGCAGTCGGTGCGCAACTCGGGCGAGATGCAGGCGTACATCGGCCCGGCGTGGAGCACCTACGCGACCGACGTGCTGGAAACCGCCAGCTTCGGAGCGCCATACACCAACCACGCCTATTTCGCGCCGAAGTGGTCACAGTGGGTGGCCACCGACGGAGCGGAGGGCGAGGAGCCGCCGGACGTGGTCCAGGAAGGCATCGCGCTGCGCCAGATGCTGGGGACCCAGTCCGACATGGATGACCAGATCGCGACCATGAAGAAGATCACCGACCTGCACGCCGACAACGTGTGGGCGATCGGCATCGTCGGCGGGATCAACACGGTCATCACTTCGTACAACATGGCCAACGTGCCCGAGGACGACCCCGAGAACTGCATGCACTGCGGCGACACCGGACGCCCGGAGGTCTGGTTCCGCGACGAGTAGACGACCGTCGCGGGCATCACCCCGCCCGACACGTCTGACGACGGCGTCAGGGCCGACTCGCACGAGTTGGCTCCTGGCGCCTTTTCTTTGCAGGACCGGGAGTCGACTTCGCCGCGGCTCGGACCGCCGTCCGAGTTGCGCGTCACCGGTACCGGGGCATACACTGCGGGATGCAATTTCCGTACCAAAGGAAAGGACCGATGACAAGAAATATCGTTCGTTTCGGCCTGATGGCATTACTCGTCCTGGCCGGCGGCGCCGCCGCGCTGGCTGAGGGTGCAGGTGAAGGAGCGACGGCCGACGCCGGAGGCGCGGCCGTCATCACCGACAACCACGGCAAGAACGCCTGGGATCTGTCCGCATGGGAGCAGGCCACCGGGCAGACGCTGACGCTCACGCAGGCGCCGATGCTGGATGCCATGGACCTGCCGGCGGTGGAGCAACGGCTTCCGGACGAGCCCCTGGTGCTGCTTCCCACCAGCGACGTGAAGAAGATCGGCACCTATCAGGACGTGGGCTGGCTGCAGGGCATCGGCCCCGGCCAACACGAGACCGTCATGTGCCGCGCGGCCGAGTATGGCGGCCAGATCAACCCGTTCCTGCGCACGTGCCAGGCGATGGAGTCGTCCAACGACGGGCGCACCTGGACCATGACGCTGCGCAAGGGCACCAAGTGGTCGGACGGCACCGAGTTCACGACCGAGGACGTGGCCTTCTTCGTCGAGGATGTCGCGCACTACGAGCCGTTCGGCACGGCGGTGACCAGCGGCTCCCGCCACATCGCGGACGCGGAGTTCGAGGTCATCGACGACTACACCTTCAGCTTCACGTATCCGCAGACCAACATCGCCGAGGTGGGACGCCTGGCCGAGCACTACGTGGCGTGGTTCCACAAGGGCTATCTGAGCCAGTTCCACCCCGAGTACGCCGGGCAGGACAAGGTCGACGGCATGGCCAAGGAGGCCGGCTTCGCCAGCGCGGCCGAGTTCTTCAAGGACAAGGTCGACGAAGGCCAGGGCTTCCCGCGCGCCAACCCCGATCTCCCGACCATGACGCCGTGGCTGCTGAGGGTCGGGGCGCCGGCCACGACCTACGTGTTCGAGCGCAACCCGTACTACCTGGCGGTGGACGCGATCGGCCAGCAGCTCCCGTACTTCGACGAGGTCCGCCAGCATGCGACCACCGATCCGACCGTCCTCAAGCTGCGTGCGCTGAACGGCGAGTACGACTACATGCTGTTCCTGGGGCTGGACATCTTCCCGGCCGCCAAGACCACCGAGGCGAACGAGCAGACCATTCGCGCGGTGAGCTGGGGCGGCGTGCACCTGGTCGGCGGCGCGCAGATGATCGAGTTCAACCAGACGACCAACGATCCCGAAATGCGCGAGCTGGTCTCGAACCGCGACTTCCGTTGCGGCATCTCGCACGCCATCAACCGTGAGGCGATCGCCACGCTGATCTACTACGCCGCGGTCCCCTACGGCCCCCTGGCGCACTCGGAACGCAGTCCGTTCTACAATGAGCGCGCCGCCACGGTGTGCGGCGACTACGACCTGGACACGGCCAACAGCCTCCTGGACTCGGCCGGCCTGAACGAGCGCGGCGAGGACGGCACCCGCATGTGGAAGGGCAAGCCGTTCGAATTCACGGCGACGATCCGCATCCAGTACGAGAGCGCGCCCGTGGCCGACGTGGTCAAGCAGAACCTCAGCGACGTCGGCATCAACATGAACATCCGCTCGACCGACGGCTGGGGCGGACTGCAATCGGTGCGCAACTCGGGCGAGATGCAGGCGTACATCGGCTCGGCGTGGAGCACGTACGCCACCGGATCGCTGGAGACCGCCAGCTTCGGAGCGCCGTACACCAACCACGCATACTTCGCGCCGAAGTGGACGCAGTGGGTGGCCACCGACGGAGCCGAGGGCGAGGAGCCGCCCGACGTGATCAAGGAAGGGGTGGCGCTGCGTCAGCTCCTGGCGACCCAGGCCGACATGAACGACCGGATCGCCACCATGAAGAAGATCACCGACCTGCATGCCGACAACCTGTGGGCGATCGGCATCGTCGGTGGGGTGAACACGATCATCACCACCTACACCATGGCGAACGTGCCCGGGGACGACCCCGAGAACTGCTGGCACTGCGGCGACCGCGGCCGGCCGGAGGTCTGGTTCCGCGACCAGTAGGCGAACTCACTCGAGTGTAATTTCCGCCGATACGCCTGACGACGGCGTCAGGGCCGACTCGCACGAGCCGGCTCTGACGCCGTTTTTCTACCCGACCTGGCGGCACCGGGCTGTCCACCGGTCTCGATCTCTTGATGTACTACTTCAAATCATCATTGACAGATTGAAATGGGGGGTGAGGTTCCGGTGAACGGATGTGGTTGATTGTCATGCCAAGGGCATGCTATAGGCATGCTCGTTATGAACCTCCAGGTCAAGAATGTGCCCCCGGCTCTGCATGAGCGGCTTCGCCGTCATGCGCGTGATCACCACCGGACCATCGGCGAGGTCGTGCTCGCCGCCGTCGAGCATGAGCTGGAGCGGCGGGAGTGGGCGGAGCGCTTCGCGACGCGTCCGGAGACGGACATGGGCGTCACGGCGGCGTCTCTCCTGGACGAGGCGCGGCGTGAGCTCCACGTGACACGGGAGTGACACGGTACGTCATCGACGCCTCGGCCGCGGTGGAGTACCTCCTGAAGACTCAGCTTGGCAAGAGTATCGCGGCGGCTGTCGAGCACATCGTGCTGGTGGCTCCGGAGCTGATGGATGCGGAGGTGGTGGCCGTGCTGCGGCGAGCGGTGCTGCGCGGCGAGCTCTCCGAGGAAAGGGCTCTCATCGCGCTCGATGATCTGAGCGGCTGGCCGGTGGAGCGTGTCTCCCATCGTGCGCTGGCCAAGTCCGCGTGGCGGCATCGCCACAACCTGACCGCCTATGATGCGTTCTACGTGGCCACGGCCCGTGCCTGGGGCGCAGAACTCCTCACAGCGGACGGTCCGCTCTCGCGGGCGCCGCGCCTCGACATCACGATCCACAACGTTCGCCGCGCGTGAGCGAGGGGCGAGGAGCGGGACTTGCGCGCTGCAGCCGGCAGATTCCGGTAGCCGATCACGATGTCCCCGATGTTCAACGACGGATCGACGCCCCCCGCAATGCCGGAGAACACGACCCGTTCGACGTTGAAGCGGTCCAGGGCGAGCTGTGTCGTCATCGCCGCGTTGACGATGCTGATCCCGCTCAGGAAGAGCACGACACTCTGACCCTGCAGAGTCCCGACGGAGAACTCGACGCCGTTTACGGAGTACGTCGACGCTTCGGCGAGATCGCCCTTGAGTATCGAGAGCTCCGGCGCAAAGGCTGACACCACCGCCGTGCGCCGAACATCGTCCCGAATCTCGTGCGCCGTCGCGAACGAAGCCGACCCGGCTATGAGCAGCACGGCGGCGCTGACACCAACGAGCGGTCTCCATCGACTCAGAGATACAATCGCCGAACACGTGCTCACGGTAGCGCACCGTCGCCGATCGCCCGTTGCGCCGTCAACTCCAGCCCGTCAGTCAGATGCCGAGCTTGTCGAAGTGAGGAAGAGACGGACATCATGTCAGACGGAACCACCGGCGTTGGTGGATCAGGATTGTTCGATGCTATGTCGGTGGAGGAGATTGATTGGAAGCACTTGATGCGGCGTA
>JAPOQV010000522.1 GCA_026710565.1 Spirochaetaceae bacterium
GCGCCGGCGTGTGCGCGCGCACGCCGGCGGTGCGCGACGCGATCGTGGCCGCGGTGGCGGGGGTGGCCGCGTGCGGGGAGGTGACCGCGGCGCACCTGAGTGCGATCGCCGCCCTGGATCTCGCCGAGCAGGGGCTGGTGAGCCTGCGCAGCGGTGACTTCGACGGCCTCACCGCGGTGGCCGAACTGGATCTGAGCGGCAACCGCCTGAGCACCCTGCGCCCGGCGGACTTCGACGGGTTGACGGCGCTGCAGCGGCTGCGGCTGGACGGCAACCGGCTGCACATACTGCCGGCCGGCGCGTTCGCCGGAATGACGGCGCTGACCCACCTGTACCTGCACGACAACCGGCTGGCGGCGCTGCGCGCGGATCACTTCGCGGACCTGGGCGCGCTGCGCGAGCTGTGGCTCGCCGGCAACCGCCTGCGCGCGCTGCCGGAGCACCTGTTCGCCGGCCCGGCGGCGCTGACCCACCTGTACCTGCACGACAACGCGCTGGCGGCGCTGCCGGCGGGCCTGCTCGCCGGGCTGGACGAACTCACCGAGCTGCGCCTGGACGGGAACGTCCTCGACGCGCTGCCGGCGGGGCTGTTCACGGGCGTGGGCGCGCTGAGCGCGCTGCGGCTGGACGGGAATTTCGGCGCCCCGTTCAGCCTGGCGGTGGCGTTGGCGCAGGACGGTGCGGACGGGTTCCTGGTACGGATCGCCGAGGGCGCGCCGTTCGAGGTGGTGATCGGGTTCACCGTCGACGACGGCACGCCGGCCACCGGCAGCGTGACGGTGGCCGCCGGCGCCGTGGCCGGCGATCGGGTCACGGTGAGCGAGAGCATGGCAGGGACGCTGCCGACCATCTCGCTGGGCGACCCGCCCGCGGTGCCGGACGGAATCCAGGGCGTCGAGTTGGTGGTGCGCGGCTCGCCGCTGACGGTGCGCTCGGCGCCGGCGGCGCCGGGCGGCGTGGCCGCCTCCGGCAGCGACGACGAGATCATCCTGACCTGGACCGACCCGGCCGACGCCGCCATCAGCGGCTATCAGGTGCGCATTCGCACGAAGGCGGGAACCTGGCCGTCCGCCTGGCAGGACGTGCCCGACAGCGGGGCGGCGACCGTCTACCACCGGCTGACCGGACTGAACAACGGCACCGCCTACGAGGTACAAGTGCGCGCCGGCAACGCCGCCGGCTGGGGGATGGAGAGCGCGACCGTGGAAGCCACGCCGCAGGCCGGCATCTGCGCGCGCACCGCGGCGGTGCGCACGGCCATTCTCGCCGAGATCGCGAACGTCACCGACTGTGCGGCGGTCACCGCCGCGCATCTGGCCGGCATCAGCAGCGTGGCGGCAAGCCGAAAAGGAATCGCCGCCCTCAGGGCGGGCGACTTCGACGGGCTTGTGGGGCTGACCAGTCTGTTCCTGAACGACAACAGCCTGACGGAGTTGCCCGCCGGGGTGTTCGACGGACTCGCGGCGCTGACCCGACTGGAGCTGAACGGCAACGACCTGACGGCGTTGCCGGCGGGGGTGTTCGACGGGCTCGGGGCACTGACCTTCCTGCACCTGGAGGACAACAGCCTGGAGGAGCTGCCCGCCGGGGTGTTCGACGGACTGCAGGCGCTGACCCGACTGGATCTCTTCACGAACGACCTGTCGGAGTTGCCCGCGGGGATATTCGCGGAGCTTGGGGCGCTGACCCGACTGGAGCTGAGCGGCAACGACCTGACGGCGCTGCCCGTGGGGGTGTTCGACGGACTTGAGGCGCTGACCTTCCTGAACCTGGGCCGCAACGACCTGACGGCGCTGCCCGTGGGAGTGTTCGATGGGCTCGGGGCGCTGACGACGCTGTTTCTGTTGACGAACGACCTGGAAAAGCTGTCGGCGGGGGTGCTGGCGGGGCTCGACGCGTTGACCTCGCTGGATCTGAGCGCCAACGACCTGACGGAGATCGCGCCGGATGCGCTGCACGGGCTGACGGCGCTCACCTCCTTGTTCCTGTTTTCCAACCAGTTGCAAACGCTGCCGGCCGGGGTGTTCGCCGGGCTCGGGGCGCTGACGACGCTGAATCTGACGACAAATCCCGGCGCGCCGTTCACGCTGACGCTGGAGCCGGTGCTGGACGGCAGGGACGGGTTCCGGGTGCGGGTGGCGGCGGGGGCGCCGTTCGCGATGAGCGTGGCCTACTCGGTCGCCGGCGGCACGCCGGCCACCGGCACGGTGACGGTAGCGCGGGGAGCGACCGACAGCGCGCGCGTCGAGGTGACGCCGGCGACGGCCGGGGTCAGGCCGGTGGTCACCCTGGCGGGCGCGGCGCCGACGCCGCCGAGGACGCAGACAGGGCTGGCGACCGCGGTGAGCGGCGCCTCGCTCACCCTGACCGCGGCGCCGGCGGCGCCGACGGGGGTGACGGCGACCGGCGCGGCCGGGAGCATCCTGCTGCGCTGGAGCGATGCGGGCGACGGCTCGATCACCGGCTACCAGGTACGCAGTCGCGAGCACGGCGCCGGCGCGTGGGACGCGTGGGCGGACGTCGCCGGCAGCAGCGCCGGCACGGTCAGCCACCGGCTGAGCGGGTTGGTCGACGACACCGGCTACGAAGTGCAGGTGCGCGCGGGCAACATCGCCGGCTGGGGACCTGCGAGCGCCACCGTGCAGGCGACACCGCGCGCCGGCGTGTGCGCGCGCACGCCGGCGGTGCGCGACGCGATCGTGGCCGCGGTGGCGGGGGTGGCCGCGTGCGGGGAGGTGACCGCGGCGCACCTGAGTGCGATCGCCGCCCTGGATCTCGCCGAGCAGGGGCTGGTGA
>JAPOQV010000523.1 GCA_026710565.1 Spirochaetaceae bacterium
GACGGCCGGCGCCGCCCTGCGCGCGCTGCTTGACGGGCTGCGCCGGCCCGACACCCTGCAGCGGCGCGGATCGGCGGTCGCCGAGACCCTGCACGGCACGCTGCGGCCCTATCAGCGCGATGGCCTGGCATGGTTGCACTTCGTCACCGGGCTGGGGCTCGGCGCCTGCCTGGCCGACGACATGGGGCTGGGCAAGACCATTCAGGTGCTGGCGCTGCTGCTGTGGGCACCTGCCGGGGACGGAGGCCGGCCGCGGCAGCCGGCGCTGCTGGTGGTGCCGGCGTCGCTGCTCGGCAACTGGCGCGCGGAGGCGGAGCGGTTCGCGCCGTCGCTGAAGCTGTGCTTCCTGCATCCGGCCGAGACCGACCGGCAGACGCTGGACGAGATCGCCGCCGCGCCGGAGGAACGCCTGGCCGACGCCGACCTGGCGATCACCACCTACACCATGCTGGTGCGTCAGACCTGGCTCGCGGAGCTCCGCTGGCGGCTGGTGATCCTGGACGAGGCGCAGGCGATCAGGAACCCGGCGACGCGCCAGAGCCGCGCGGCCAGGAAACTGGCGGCGGACGCCCGCATCGCCCTGACCGGCACGCCGGTGGAGAACCGGCTGGGCGACCTGTGGGCGCTGTTCGACTTCCTCAATCCCGGCCTGCTCGGCTCGCGCACGGCGTTCGGGGCCTTCGTCAAGTCGCTGCAGGCTCGGCCGGAGCAGGCGTTCGCGCCGCTGCGGCGGCTGGTGAGCCCGTACATCCTGCGCCGTCTGAAGACCGCACGCCGCATCATCGCCGATCTGCCGGACAAGACCGAGACCGACCGCTACTGCCACCTGACCCGCGCGCAGGTCAGGCTCTACGAGCACGTGGTGCGGACCCTGCAGCGCTCCCTGGAGTCCAGCGAGGGGATCGAGCGCCGCGGCCTGGTGCTCGGCTCGCTGCTGCGCCTCAAGCAGGTGTGCAACCATCCAAGCCAGCTTGCCGGTGACGGCGAGTACGTCCCGGCGGCCAGCGGCAAGTTCCTGCGGCTGGCCGAGCTCTGCGAGGAGTTGGCCGCACGCCAGGAGCGGGTGCTGGTCTTCACCCAGTATCGCGAGATCATCGATCCGCTGGCGGAGTACGCCGCGACCCTGTTCGGCCGCCCAGGGCTGGTCCTGCACGGCGGGACGGGAGTGGCAGACCGGCGCGCGGTGGTGGAGCGATTCCAGGCCGACGACGGGCCGCCGTTCCTGATCCTGTCGCTCAAGGCCGGCGGCACCGGCCTCAACCTGACTGCCGCCTCGCAGGTCATCCACTTCGACCGCTGGTGGAATCCGGCGGTGGAGAACCAGGCCACCGACCGTGCCTTCCGCATCGGCCAGCGGCGCAACGTCCTGGTCCACAAGTTCATCACGCGCGGCACCGTGGAGGAACGGATCGACGCCATGATCGCCGACAAGCGGCAGCTTGCCGACGACGTGCTGGGCGGCGACCGGGAGGTGAACGTTACCGAGCTCTCCGACGACGAGCTGCTCGACCTGGTCCGGCTCGACGTGAACAGCGCCTCGCTATAGGGTCTCGTGGCGTCCATGGCCAAGAGGACCCTGCGCCCCGTCACGATCGAAGGCCGCACCATAGCCCGCAGCTTCTGGGGCAAGCGCTGGTGCGCGCACCTGGAGTCGTTCTCGGACTACGCCAACCGGTTGCCGCGCGGGCGCACCTACGCGCGCAGCGGCGCCATCCGGCACCTGCAGATCCACGCAGGTCGCATCGAGGCCACGGTCAAGGGATCACGGGCGAGGCCCTATCAGGTCGACATTCGCGTGAAGCGGCTCCCGGCCCCAACCTGGAAGGCGATCAGGGCGTCGTGCTCGGGGCAGATCGGCTCGATGCTGGAGCTGCTCCGGGGATCGCTCTCCGACCACGTGATGGAGGTCGTGTCCGCCCCCGACAGCGGCCTGTTCCCGAAGCCGCGGCAGATCGAGCTTGCCTGCAGTTGTCCCGACTGGGCGACCATGTGCAAGCACGTCGCGGCGGTGCTCTACGGCGTTGGCAACCGGCTCGACGACAGCCCGGAGCTGCTGTTTCGCCTGCGCGGGGTCGATCCGGCGGAGCTGATCAGCGCCGAGACGGTGCTGCCCGACGGCGCGGCGGCCGGCGCCGACACCCTGGCCGAGGATCAGCTCGGCGACATCTTCGACATCGATCTCGACGATCTCGACGCGGACCGTCAGTAGGCGACGCCGAGCTTCACGAGCGTCTCCGGCGCATCCGCGATCTTCGGGTACTCGTCGGCCAGGTCGGCGAACGGGACGACCGGCTGCACGATCTCGTCTCCGTCGAGCCGACGGTCGGCGATCAGGCGCAGGCACGCGCGGTAGACGCGCTGCTCGTCCCAGCGCGGGTGGTCCCGCGAGGGGTCGCTGTTGACGCGCGAGAACACGACGTTGGGGCGGTTGAAGTGCGCTTCCGCGCCAAGGTCCAGGCCGGCGGGGTAGGGCCCCGGGTAGGCCCCGCACACCAGGTTGCCGCCGAACGCCACGGCGCGAAACGCCTGCTGCAGGCCGGGCACGGAGCCTGAGTACTCGATCGCCACGTCCACGCCCGCGCCGCCGCTGGCCAGCTTGATCTGCCGGCCGGCGTCGCACGCCGACGGATCGAACGTCCGCGTGGCGCCGGTTCGGGACGCCACGTCCCGCCGCAGCGCGATCGGATCGACGGCGAACACCTCCGAAGCACCGGCCAGGCGGGCCATCTGCACCGCGACCAGCCCGATCGCCCCCAGGCCGAACACCGCCACCCGGTCGCCAAGGCGGACGTGGCCGTCGCGCACGGCTCCCATCGCGAACACGGCCGGATCCAGGCACAGGGCCGACTTCCAGCTCACGCCCGGGTCAAGGCGGAAGCAGCGCTCGGCCGGCAGGACGTGCGACTCCCGGAAGCTGCCGTAGGCAAAGACCCGGTCGCCGGCGCGGAGGCCGCTCACCGCCGTTCCCGCCTCCACCACCGTGCCGGCGAACATGTTGCCGACGCCGTAACCGGCATCCGAGCGTCCCTCGCCCGTGAACAGCCCCAGGTCGCGGTCATACGATCCGCGCGGATTCGCGTATCCCTTGAACAACGACATCTCGGTGCCGTGCTTGGCCACCGCGTGCTCGCACGCCACGCGCACGTCCCCGGCTCCCACCGGGGCGTCCTCGTACTCCCGCCACTGCAGCCTGCCCGGCGCGACCCCGACCAGTTCCCTCGCCATGGTGCGACCTTACAGGCTGGGAGCTCTGTTACGCTCGTTCAATAGCGATGATGATACGCGGTCGCCATTCAAAAACGATTACAGTCGCGATTTCAAGGCGAGGAGTTTCAAGGCGAGGAGGCCGCGCACTCTGAAGACCGATCTGTCCAACCGGGAAGCGCGACGCATCGCCCTGGCTGCGCAGGGGTTCGCGGACCGGCCTCCGGCGGGCCGCGTCGACAGCCGCCACTTCGACCGGCTGTTCGACCGGGTCAAGGTGGTACAGCTCGACTCGGTCAACGTGGCGGTGCGCACCCACTACATGCCGGCGTTCTCCCGGCTCGGCTCCTACCCGCGGGAGCGGTTGGACGCCTACGCGTACGGCCGCCGGCGGTTGTTCGAGGCGTGGGGGCACGCGGCGTCGCTGCTGCCGGTCGAGCACTATCCGCTGCTGCGCCACCGCATGGAGGACGCCCGCTCGACCCGCTCCTTCGGCCGGGAGCGCCGCGCCTACGTGGAGGAGATCTGCCGGGAGGTGGCCGAGCGTGGGCCGCTGGCGGTGTCCGACCTGCGCGACCAGGGGAGCAACCGCAGCCGGCCGTGGTGGGGGCGGAGCGACGGCAAGCTCGCCCTGGAATGGCTGTTCGCCACCGGCCGGCTGGCGGCATCCCGGCGCGGCAACTTCATGCGCGTCTACGACCTGGCCGAGCGGGTGATCCCGCCCGAGGTGCTGGCCGCGCCGGCGCCCGCGACGCGTGACGCGCAGCGTGAGCTCCTGCGCCTGGCCGCCCGCGCGCACGGCATCGGTGACGCCGCCGACCTAGCCGACTACTACCGCATCCGCGTGCCGCAGGCGCGGCCGCTGCTGCGGGAGCTGGTGGAGGCGGGGGACCTGGTGGACGCGCGTGTCGAAGGCTGGGACCGGCCTGCCTACCTGCACCGTGACGCCCGCGTTCCCCGGCGAATCGGGGCGAGCGCGCTGCTCAGCCCGTTCGACTCCCTGATCTGGCGCCGGGAGCGGACCGAGCGCCTGTTCGGCTTCCACTACCGCATCGAGATCTACGTCCCCGAGCCGGAGCGGCAGTACGGTTACTACGTGTTCCCGTTCCTGGCCGGCGACACGCTGGCGGCGCGCGTGGATCTCAAGGCGGACCGGGCGCGTGGCGCCCTGCTGGTGCGCGGCGCGTACCTGGAGGAGGGCTGCGACGCGGGCGCGGCCGCCGGCGAGCTGGCCACGAACCTGCACGCGATGGCCGCGTGGCTGGCACTGGGCGAGGTGAAGGTGGGCACGCGCGGCAGCTTGGCGGCGCCGCTACGCAGGGCCGTCGGGTAGCGGCGGCCCTGCGCTACGAGGAGTCGCCGAAGTAGACCAGGGCCTGCTCGAAGGCGGCGATGCCGATCTGCGACCCGATGATGCGGCCCGGCAGGTCGTCCACCCAGGGATGGATGCCGCCGTACAGCCGGGAGATGCCGGCCTCGTCGGAGGCGTCGTAGTAGGTCGCCCACTGCAGGGTGAGCGTCTCGGTCGGCCCGGACTCGAACACCAGGAAATCGTGCGCGGGCGCCACGAACTCGCCAAGGCCGCCGGGAAAGAACTCGCTGCCGGTGAACAGCGCCATCACCTCGGCGGCGGCGCGGCTGAAGGTGCTGTGCCCTGAGATGTAGCCGGCGAACGGCGGCGTGACGAAGGTGTCGCGCTGGTAGGGGACCCAGTCGGCGGCCAGGATCCAGCCCACGCCGCTGTACTGGGTTTCCGGGTCCTCGGGAATGCCCAGCCAGCCGTAGATCGCGACCTTGCCGACGTGCTCGGAAAGGTGGGCGTGGCGTTCGCCGCCGGCGGCCGACCCCTCGGTGACCACCTCGACCAGCCCCGGGTGCAGCGGCAGGCCGTGCTCGTGAAAGGAGGGCAGATCGGGGTCGGAGGACTGGCCGAGGCCGGCCATGTAGCGGATGGCCGTGATCGGCCGCACGTAGTCGTAGTGACCCTTGAGGCCCCAGGCGCAGATCGCCGCGTCGTGCGTGGCGCCGTTCAGGGCCAGGTACAGCTTGAGGTCCCACTCCAGCGGCCCGAGCTCCCGGCCCTCGCCGCCCAGGCGGCGCTCCAGCAGCGGGTGGTCGGTGACGTAGTTGGCCAGCGTGTTCCAGTGGCCGGGCGGGGTCTCGGAGTCGGGGCCGTCGGCCCAGAACTCGGCGATCACCCGCGCCCAGTCGCCGCGCTTGACGACGTTGGGTGCGTACCGCTCGCCCGTGACGGGGTTTACGGGGTGGCCGCGGCCGTCGTTGGCGCCCAGGCTGTTGTTGCCGAATGCACCCGGCGAGATGTCCATCAGCACGCCGTCGTCCGGGGTGAGCGTGGCGCTGTAGTGCGCGACCTGGGCGAATGCCATCTGGTACTCGATGCTGCGGTCGCCGCCCAGGTAGGGCGGCGGGCCCGGGTCGAGGTACACGCCGTCGGCGGCCATGCCGTCGTCGGCCAGCGCGAACGGGGTGACCGCCCCCCAGTGGGAGCCGATGAAGCGCTGCACGCCGCCCGCCTGCTGGCGGCCGGCCTGGTCGATGAACATGCGCAGGGCCAGCGGCTGCCAGCGGTTGGGGTCGTGCACGATGCCGGAGCCGGAGTTCGCCACCACCATCGGCCGGTTGGCGGGGCGGTACTCCCATTCGAAGGCGTAGGAGCCCAGCTCGTCGGCGCCGTCGTCGTAGCCCAGGTCGACGATGTAGTTGCCGATGCGATTGCCGAGCGCTGCCGGGCTCGTCCCTTCCCGTTCGCTGTAGTCGGGGTCGTAGCCGAGCTCCTTCATCAGGTTGTCGAAGCTGGTCAGCGATTCGTAGGCCCCGGGAGAGTCGCGGTACCGGTTGTACAGCACGCGGTAGGCGGCGTAGCTGATCGCCTCGTGGCGGGCGGCGGCGACGTCGTCGGCCGACGCCCGTTCGTCGACCGACGCTCGGTCGTCGGCCAGGACCTGGCGGGCCGTGTCGTCGTAGGCGGCCCAGGCGTCCCACATGGCGACCGTGACGTGGTAGAGGTTGCGCGCGTGCACGGGCGGTCGGGCGAAGTCGTTGCGGATCGCGTACAGCATCACCTCGTTCCAGCGGCGCGCCACGGAGTGTTCGGGCTCGGCCGTCACGGTGGCGGCCGTCAGGGCGAGCCCGGTGCAGATCGCGAGCAGCAGGCCATATCGGCGCAGGCGGGCGAGCATGGCTGCGTGGATTATAGGGCCGGGGGTAGCCGGCGGCTACCGGCCGGCGCCGGCGGCGCCGGGGTTACCCGTATATCCGGCACGGAGCGCATCGGGACGATGCGCTCCGTGCCAAAGGAGGGGCTGGGCCGTGAGCGGCGCCAGCGGCGCCGCTCACGGGGCTAGCTCCCGGAGAAGCGGTCGTAGGCGGTCTGGTAGATCTCCATCGCCTGCGGCAGGCCGAGGCGGTCGAGCTGCTTCAGATAATCGTCCCACTCGGCGTCGGCGGTGCCTTCCACGATCCAGCGGGCGATCGTCGTCTTCACGTAGTCGCCGATCTCCGTCTCCTGGATCGACAGTTCCTCCTGCTCCTCGTCGGTGAAGGTGATGTAGGCGTAGTGCCGGTCCTGCGGCCACAGGTAGGGAGCGAACGCGTTGGTGACGTACTCATCGCGCGCGCCCTGCTCGCCGGTCCAGCGCACGTTGTCCGACGCCCGCTTCGAGATGTAGGACGGGAAGTGGTTGTGCGGGCCGTGCATGTACCAGTCGGTGCCGCGCCCCACCACCGTGCGCGAGCCGTCGGAGTTCTGCTCGATCATCGGGCCGCCGTAGGAAGCCTGGATGCTGAAGTCATCGTCCGCCCAGGCGTCGATGAAGCGCACCATCACTTCCGGCAGCTCGAACTTCGTGAAGATCGTCATCGCGTTCTTCTGCAGGCGCACCGGCTGCGAGCGGAAGCGCCGCGTCCCGTCCGGGCCGGCGACCGGCGGCAGCGGGTCGTACCACTCCTCGACCGGCGACACGATGAAGTAGGAGCCCCACATGCCCGTGATCGGCGGCACCGAGCGCGACTTCGCCAGGTAGTCGTCCCAGGCGTCCGTGAACACCTCTTCCGGGATCAGGTCCTCGCTGAACAGGCGGTGCATGTAGTTGACCGCGTCCTTGAGCTTGGGATCGGCGGCGCCGAACTCCACCACTCCGTCGTTCACCGACAGGTAGCGCTGCGCGCCGGAGCCCTGGCCCTTCATCCACAGGCCGAAGGCGTTGTAGATCTCGAACTCGCCCCCGACCCACTGGTGGAAGCGGAAGTACCAGGGGATGCCGTCCTGGGGCAGCGTGCCCGAGTCGACGCCGTCCCGGAACGCCTTCAGCGTCTCGTACAGCTCCTCCGTGGTCTGCGGCATGTCGAGCCCCAGCGTGGTCAGCCAGTCGACGTTGATCGCCTGGATGTCGCGGATGCCGAAGTCGTTGAGGATCTCGCGATAGTAGGGGAGGCTGTAGAACTTGCCGTCCGGCATGGTGATGGCGTTGCGGATCACGGGCCGTTCCTCGAAGCCCTTCTGCCAGTTGGGCGCGTGCTGCTCGACCAGGTCGTTCAGCGGCCACACGTCGCCGGCCTGGGCGGCGTCCCACAGCAACCGGTCCTGCACCCCGGCGACGAAGATCACGTCGGGATACTCGCGGCTCGCGAACAGCAGGTTGGTCTTCTCACGGACCTGCGCCTGCGGCACCTCTTCGAAGACGATGTCGACGTTGGCGCGCTCCTGCATCTCCACGAGCAGGGTCTGCTCGTCGAACGGCGAGGTCACGTGTCCGGGCCGCTGGATCAGCGCGTGCACGGTCACCGTCTCGTTCACGATCGGGTAGCCGCCGTCGTTGAAGCCGACCGCTGCCAGCCGCCCCTCCGCGGAGGCGGTCTCCTCAGTGCCGGCGGCCCACGCGGCCCCGGCAACGATCACGATGGCTGCCGCGACGGCAGCCCAGCGTTTGTCCAACATGAACAACTCCTTGCGAAACATGATGTTGTTTGCGCTGGCGCATGCCAGCGTCGATAGTTTCGTCGCACTCGCCGCCCGCATCAACCCTTGATCGCCCCGATCATCACGCCGCGCACGTAGTGCTTCTGCACGAACGGGTAGAGCAGCAGGACCGGCACGCTGGCGACGATGATCATGCCGTACTTGATCGACTGCGCGAGCATCATCGCCGCCATCACGTTCTCGTCGTCGACCTCCATGTCGTCAGTGAACGTGTTCTGGATCAGAATGTCACGCAGGATCAATTGCAGCGGGAAGCGCTGGCGGTCGCTCAGGTAGATCAGTCCATGGAAGAATCCGTTCCAGTGGCCGACCGCGTAGAACACCATCAGCACGGCGACGATCGCCCCGGACAGCGGCAGCACGACGGAGCGGAAGAAGCGCAAGTCGCTGCAGCCGTCGATCACGGCGGCGTCCAGCAGCTCCTGCGGGATGGTGTTCATGAAGAAGGTGCGGGCGATGATGATGTTGAACACCGACACCGTCAGGTGCAGGGCGCTGCCGCCGGCGGGAAGGATCATGATCCAGAACGAGTTGTAGAGGCCGAGGTTGCGGATCAGCAGGAAGGTGGGGATCAGGCCGCCCGAGAAGAACATGGTGAAGGTGAGATAGATCATGAACACGTTGCGGCCCCAGAGGTCGCGGCGCGACAGGGCGTAGGCCGCGGTCAGGGTCAGGCCGAGGTTGAGCGCCGTCCCGACGGTGGCGTAGACCAGACTGTTGCGGTAACCGCGCAACAGGTCCTCGTGCTGCATGATGCGCGCGTAGCCGTCAACGTTGATGCCGCGGGGGAACAGCCACACCTTGCCCCGGTTGACCATGAACGGGTCGCTGATGGAGGCGATGACGACGAAGAACAGCGGGTAGACGACCGCCAGCAGCACCAGCGACAACAGCGCGTAGACGACCCCGTTGAGGATGCGGTCCTGACGCGACAGCGCGATCATCCGCGTGCCCGACCTACCAGAGCCCCGACTGGCCCAGCAGCTTGGCGGCGCGGTTGACGGAGATCAGCAGCACGAAGTTGATCACCGTATTGAACAGCCCAACCGCGGACGAGAAGCTGAAGCGCGCGTCGATCAGCCCCACCTTGTACACGTAGGTGGAGATGATCTCCGACTGCTGCAGGTTGAGCGCGTTCTGCATCAGGAACGCCTTCTCGAAGCCGACGCTCATGATCTGGCCGACGTTGAGGATCAGGAGGATGACGACGGTCGGCAGGATGCCGGGGATGTCGATGCGCCACATCCGTTGCCACAGGGAGGCGCCGTCCACCACGGCGGCCTCGTGCAGCTCCGGGTCGATGCCGCTGAGCGCCGCAAGGTAGATGATGGTGCCCCAGCCGGCGTTCTGCCATACGCCGGAGAACACGTACAGACTACGGAACCACTCGCGCTGTCCCAGGAAGAAGATCCGTTCCCCCCCCAACCCCTCGATCAGGTGGTTGGCCAGCCCGAAGTTCTTGGAGAGAAAGACGCCCAGCATGCCGACGATCACCACCGTGGAGATGAAGTGCGGGGCGTAGGTGACCATCTGCACCGTGCGCTTGAAGCGGCGCCCGGTGACGATGTTCATCATCAGGGCCAGGACGATCGGGATCGGGAACCCGACCAGCAGCTCGTAGCTCGACAGCAGGGCGGTGTTGGTGATCAGCCGCCAGAAGCTCGGCGACTCGAAGAAGCGGATGAAGTGGCGCAGGCCCACCCAGTCGCTGCCCAGGATGCCGAGGGCGGGCTTGAAGTTCTTGAATGCGATCGTGACCCCGTACATCGGCACGTACTGGAACAGGAACACCAGCAGCAGGGTCGGCAGCAGCAGCAGGTAGAGCTGCCACGACCGCGCCACGCGCGCGACGGGCGACAGGCGGCGCGCGCTCGCGGGAATCGCCGGGGCTGAGCTCACGAGGCGAGCAGGGACCGGAACGCCGGCTCGCGGCCGAACAGGATGCGGTTGGAGTCGTGGAAGTTGCGCGCGCCGCGATAGGCGGTGCGCACCACGTAGATCAGGTCGTCGCCGTCGAAGCGCCAGTCCACGTACTGGAAGCCCGTGAGGCGCAGCGAGTCCTCAGGCCGGAGGCCGCTGTCGTCGTTCATGAGCCGCTTCACCGTCCGCCACCGCACCAGGTCGTCGGAAGCGCACAGCCACACCTCGTTGCGCTGCCGCGGATGCTTGTTGAGACCCTCTCCGGGCGGTCGCTGCGCCTGCCAGGTGGCGATCAGCCAGTCGGGATCGGTCACCGCGTTGGCCAGGGTCAGGTAGGTGCCAGTCACCGGGTCGCGGCGCAGGGTGAACTTGGCCTTGGCGCCGGGGAAGGCGACGAAGCCGCCCGGCACGGCGGGGTACGCCGGGGCGGGGGTGGGGCCCGGAGCGGAGCCGCCGCGCGCGCCCCCCC
>JAPOQV010000524.1 GCA_026710565.1 Spirochaetaceae bacterium
GATGGCGCTGGAGCATGCCGGGCTGCGGCCCCGCGCCCGCCCCGGGCTGGTGGCCGGCGCAACCGGCGGGGGGGGGGGGGGCGGCGGCGGGGGGGGGAGCCGGTCGCCACCGTGGAGGCGACCGAGGCGCGCGACCACCCGCGCGGGCCGGAGGACAACGCGCTGTACGCCTTCAAGGCCGGCGGCCTGTGGATGATGCACATGGGGGACGTGGGCTACGAGCTCACCGCCGACGAGCTGGCGCCGTTCGCGGGCAAGTGCGACGTGCTGTTCGCGCTGGCCGGCCAGCGGCTGACGCCGAAGTTCGCGGAGCTCGACCGCATGTTCTGTGTGCTCGCGCCGCGCTGGATCCTGCCCATGCACTACGAGCTGCCGCCGCTCGGATTCGGCATGACCACGGTGGAGGAGTTCCTGGCGGACCGCCCGGAAGACCCGCTGGTGCGGCCGCGGCATCACACCATCGAGCTGCCGCTGCCCGCGCTCAAGGAAGGCCATCCGACCCTCGTGGTCCTGGAGCCCTCGGGCTACTCGCCGGACTGAGCCTGCCCCCGCGCTGCGACTGCGAGGTGCGCTGATGCTCGACTACGGCCCGGTCTCGCTGTTCAACACGTTCGGCTACCTGCATCTGCCCGGCTTCTTCGGCGCCGACGAGGTGGATCGCCTGTCGGCGGAGTTCGACGCGGCCGTGCAGGCTGCGTCCCCGCCGGGCGACGGCACGCGGACACTGTCCGTCCCGCCGTGGGGCGCGCAGGACGGCCTGGGCCTGCGGTTGCTGACCGACGAGCGCGTGGCCGACATCCCGTCCAAGGTGCTGGGCCACGGCTGGCTGCCACTGCACGTGCGCTGCCGGCGGCTGGCCGATGACCTGCCGTGGCAGGGAGGCGGCGAGTTGCTCCCCTGGCCGTTGCAGCACGTCACCGTCGCCGTCGCCCTGGACCGCGCCGGCCCCGGGGACGGCTGCCTGCGCTTCGTGCCGTGCTCGCACCGCAACTACCTGCGGCTGCTGGAGCCGCGCTGGCAGAAGGCGCCCGACTACCTGTACGGGCTGCGCAATCCGAAGATGCGCTGGGATCACAACGCCCTGGGCGTCACCGACGAGCAGATCCCGGCCTTCACGACGGCCACCGAGCCCGGCGACGTGGTGGTCTACACACCGGACGTCCTGCACGCGGCGCTGGGCGTCAGCGAGCCGCGCCGGCTGATCGAGATTTCGTACGTGGCCGAGCCGCGGACCGACGCGCAACTCTACTTTCTGCGCGAACGCGATGCGGGCTCCGGCGGAGCGTTCCGGATGCCGCGGGCGGTCGCGGCGAGCACCGACCCTGCCATGCGGGACACCGTAGCTCGATGGACGGAGCTCGGCTTCGATCCCGCGTAGGAGGCAGACGTGCTGACCAGCGATCAGGTCGACCTGTTCCAGGCGTTCGGATTCCTGCACCTGAAGCAGGCGTTCGATGGGGAGGAGACAGCGTTCATCCAGCGCGAGTTCGACGCGGCCATCCGCCGCTCCGGTGTCGACCCCGGCACGACGGACCAGGTCAGCGCCGACCGGGCATCCTCGCGGAACCTGCGCGATTGGTTCCTGACCCACGAGCTGATCCAGGACATCCCGGCCAAGCTGCTCGGCGAACGGTTCCAGTTCGAGGGGTTCGGCTGCGGCATTTACGGCTCCGATTCGCCCTGGCACGCGGACTCGGCCGTGATCCGCTGGCCGTTCCGGCACATCAAGATCGCGCTCTACCTCGAGCCGCTGGACGGTGAAAGCGGCGCGCTGCGGGTCATCCCCGGCACCCACCGGGACTGGCACTGGATCGGCGACCCGGTCTGGCACGACGTGCCGGACTACTTCTTCGGGCTCAAGAACCGCGACGTGATCTGGCAGCATCCGCCGTTCGGGCTCGCCCCGCAGGACGTGCCGCACCAGGCGCTCGCCACCCGGCCGGGCGACGTGCTGGTTTTTCCCGAGAATCTCCTGCACTGCGCGTTCGGCACGAAGTTCCCCCGGCGCCAGATCGCCATTTCCTTTCTGCAGCATCCGTGGCGGGAGGACCAAGTCGGCCATCTGAGAGCACGGGCGGCCATGCTGCCCAGGGGCTACTACCAGCCCCGCTCCCTGCTCACGCATCTGGATCCGAAGGTGCGGGCGATGGTGACGGGCCTGCAGGAGCTCGGTTTTCCCGAGGGAGGAACCGACTCGTGATCACCACCGAGAACGTCTGGCACTTCACGGCATTCGGGTTTCTACCCCTGCCCGGACTCTTGACCCGCGACGAGGCGCTGTCGATCCGCGAAGAGCTGGAGCGGCTCGGCCACGAGCGGAACCACGTTCCGAGCGACACCGCCACGGAAGCCGGCGGCATCGGCGACGTCGCCGCGATCGGCGAGCGCGTGCGCGCGTTGCTGCTCGACGAGCGGGTGTACGACATCCCCGCCAAGATCCTCGGGCACGACTTCACCTACGAAGGATCGGACGCGCAGTGGCACGTGGGCGACACTCCCTGGCATGGCGGGAGCGGCGTCACGCAGAAGCCGCTCGCCTCGATCAAGGTCTCCTTCTATCTGGACGACCTCGACGAGAGCAACGGCTGCCTGCGAATCATCCCCGGCGGCCACCGCAACCTGCTGCAGTGGATGGACGCCCGCTGGATCGGGGTGCCGGACTACCTGTTCGCGGTTCGCAACCGCTCCGTACAGGACGAATTGCCATGGGGGATCAGCCCGCAGGAGGTGCCGCACCTGCCGCTGCCCTCTCGGCTGGGCGACGCGTGCGTGTTCACCGAGGACCTGCCGCACGCGGCCTTCGGCACGAAGGGCGTGCGCCGGCAGCTCTCCTTCGCGTTCATGGCCAATCCGGTCGCCGCGCACCAGAAGCGGTGGGTGAAGTACCGCAACGCCATGGGCCGCGGGATCACCGCACCGCGCGCGTTCGCGGAGTCCGACGACCCGCGGCTGCGCAAGATGGTCGCGCCCCTCCTGGAGTTGGGCCTGGAGCCGAGCCCCGAGGTTGCGGCGCCGGCGGCGCCGTAACCTCGGCCCAGCCCCTCCTTTGGCATGGAGCGCATCGTGCCGATGCGCTCCATGCCGGATACGGGTAGGCCCGGCGTCTGCGGCGCCGTTCTCGTCGAACCCGCACGGCCACTGCCGGCATGGCCTGGTATCATATGAAACCTATGATACTCTTCGTATCATGAAGCGGTTCGTCTTCGATCGGCTGGTGGACCGCGAGAACATCTGCAACCTCGAGGACGAGCAGCGTGCGCTCCGGCAGGCCGTGCAGCGGCCGGCACGCGTGGTGGTGTACGGTCCCAGGAACTTCGGGAAGACCTCGGTCGTGCACAACGTCACCATCGAGGAGTTCCGCAGCGCGCACGGACGCAGCTTCGTGTTCGCGGCAGACCTGCTGGGCGTCCGCTCCATGCAGTCGCTGACGCAACGCATGGCCGCCAGCCTCCAGCGGTGCTTCGCCGCTTCGTTCCCGGTCAAGGGGCTCCTGGAGAACGCAGGCCGCTTTCTGGGATCACTGCGTCCCCAGATCGCCCTGGACCCGCAGACCGGCAGTCCAAGCCTGTCACTGCACCCCGGCGACGCGGAGCCGGTCCGGACGCTGCAGATGCTGTGGGATCAGATCGCCCGCATCACCGAGCAGGTCGACTCGCTCATCGTGCTGGACGAGTTCCAGGACGTGGCGTTCGTCGACGAAGCCCCCGCACAGATGCGCTCCTGCCTGGAAGCGCTCGGCGACGTGCCCATCGTGCTCCTCGGTTCCAAGAGGCACATGCTGGCCGACCTCTTCGCGGCGCCCGGCGCGCCGCTGAGTCAATGGGGAACCGACCTGCAGTTCAAGCCGATCCCGTACGAGGACTATCACGCGTACATCCAGGAACGGTTCAGCCGGCACCGGCTCCAGGTCTCGCTTGAGGTGGCGGTGCGCCTGCAGGACGGCATGCAGCGGGTACCGGAAGCCATCAACCGTCTGTGCGCCCAGCTACTGGAGTCGCACGAAAACGCGGAGATCGACCATGCGATGGTGGGGTCGGCCCTGGTGACGCTGTTGGAGAACAGGGAAGGCCGATACGCGTCCTACCTGTCGACGTTCTCCGGGACGGACGAGACCGTGCTGACCGAAGTCGCGCGGCAGGGCACGGTCGAACATCCGCAGTCGAAGAGCTTCCTGCGAGGCGTGAACCTGTCCAGCCGCACGGTGGGGCTGTCGGTCAAGCGACTGTGGGACCAGGGTGTGGTCGAGCACGTCGAAGGCAGCTACCGGATCGCCGATCCGCTGCTCGCCGCCTATCTCCGCCGCTACCGCTGAGCCCCAAGGGTGCGGCGCCGGCTTTTACCGGAATGCCGCGCTGCCGATCTGTTGGAGCGGCGTGGGCGTGCCGGACTGCGCCGGCGTGCTGGATGCGGAGTCGTAGGCGAACACGACCACCCCTCCCACTCCTCGCTCGCGAGCGTCCTCGATCTGCCGCAGCGTCGCATCCACCGGGTTCTTGTAGGCCCCGACGCCTGCCCAGACACGTTCGCGGGAACCTGCCGACACCCGTGCCTCCTCGACCCAGGCGTCGAACTGCTCGCGGTCGGTCGTGTAGGCCATCGGCACCGCCACGTCCAGGAAGCCGTCGGCCAGCCAGCTCCACCAGTCCTGGTAGCGCTTCACGCGAGCCTCTTTCGGGTCCGGGACCAGGGCCGCGGAGATGACCAGATCGGGGCGGACCTCCTTCACGGAGCGGTAGATGCGGCGAACCAGCGTCGACACCTGGTCGCGCCGGAACTGGTCCCACAGGTCTCCCAGCGCCTCTGCCATCGCGAACGGGTTGGACCCCGACGCCGCGACCAGGTCGGCGTAACGCTGGCTGGACAGGTACGGCCTGACCCACGCTCGGAACCGGTCGAGCGTTCCGCGCGAGTAGTCGAACTCCCCGGACGGCAGCCGCACGTAGTCGAAGTGGATGCCCTGCAGGTCGTAGTTGGTGGCCAGCTCCAGCCACACCGCCTGCACCCGTGCCTGTACCGCCGGATGCGAGGGGCTGGACCACAAGCCGGTGACGGTTCTCTGATGTGCCCACGCGTGCTCGGTGATACTCCGCAGGTACCGGGGGTCGCGCGGGTTACGGTCGTGGAGTTCCCGGCCCAGGCTGCGCGGCACGGCCAGCCAGTCGGGGTTGGCGTTGACCACGTGCAGGGGGCTCCGCGGCGGATCCACCGGTCCCCACACCAAGTAGGTATTGACCCAGGCGTGCACGGCCATGCCACGCGCGTGCGCTTCCTCGATCACGAGCCGCAGGGGGTCGAACGCCGGGTTGTCGGGAAGGCGCTCGGCGCGCGGCTCGAGACTCGATGCGTAGAAGGCGTCGCCGCGACCGCGGACCTGTACCAGGAGCGTGTTGAAGCCGCTGCCGGCAGCCTCCGCCACCATCTCCCGCACCGCGTCGGGGCTGTCGAGTGCGGTGCGGATCACCCAGAGAGCGCGCACCTCGTCGAACCGGTATGGATCCGCGGTGTCCGTGTCGGTCGGCTCGGCCCCTGCCGATACCACGGTCACCAGCGCCACGGCGAGCCACGCCGCGTGCCTTGTCATGCGGGCGGCCTCGCCCGACTGCCGGAATCTGGACATCGGGCTACGCGGAACTGCCGATGACCTCGGCGCTGCCGGTCACCTGACCATGGATGTCGGTGCCGACCACCTCGCTCCAACGGTCCAGCACGCGCCGCCACACCGGCCCGGGCCTGCCGTCGCCGATTGGCACGCCGTTGAAGCGCACCACCGGCGCCAGGCAATACGGGGTGGTGGGCACCCATGCCTCCTCCGCGTTGATCGCGTCGTAGGTCTGCAGGTCGTCCTCCATGAAGCCGATGCCGAGATCGGCCAGCAGCTCGGTGAGCACGGTCAGGCTGATGCCCCACAGGATGTTGCGCCGCCGCGGAGACACCACCTGGCCGTCCCGGTAGATGACGAAGTTGGAGCCGCCGGTCTCCGTGAGATTGCCGTGGATGTCCAGGTAGACGGCCATCGCGTCGGGATCGATCTGGTGCGCCTGGTGATCGCCGATCCACATGTGCAGCCGGTTGCGGTTCTTGATCTTCGACGACAGGCACTCGGGGGGCCAGTGCCGGTTCGACGGCGTCACGCAGTGCACCCCGCGGGTGAACAGCGGCTTCCAGAGGTGGAACGGTATCGGGAAGGTGTGCTGCACGTAGGTGGGAGTTCTGCGCTTTGGCAGCGCCGCGGCGCCGGCGTACACCGGGTTCTGCCCCGCCGTGACGTAATAGATCACCCCGAGCTCGGCGCCGCCCGCGACCTGCCGGTTGTGGGCGATCAGCCGGCGCGTGACCTCCATCGACTCCTCGGCGTCGATCGGCGGATCGATGTGCGCATACCGGCACGACCGGTACAGGCGGTTCACGTGGTCGGACAGCCGGTAGGGCTCGCCTCCGAAGGTGCGCAGGAAGTCGGTGACCGCCGCTCCCAGCACGATGCCCAGGTCGTAGACCGGCAGCTTGCACTCCTCGGCCGGAATGAACTCGCCGTTCAGGTAGGCGAGCGGTCCCGCGTGCGCCACGGTCACGTTCGAAGCCCGGAGGCGATGCTGGGGTCGGCTATGCTGGAGTCGGGATGTGTCATGCCCCGATCATGCCCGCTTACGCCGCCGTTGAGGAAGGAGCATGAGCGCTTCCGAACCACGGCGTACCGCGCGCGCGCTGACGTGGGAGTTCCTCTTCCAGAACCTGTTCAGCTACGCGACCGAGGGTGTGGTGTTCACCGGCCTGGCGCTATGGCTCGGGGCCACGACCATCCAGATCGGGCTGCTGGGCTCGATCGGGGGCTTCGGTTTCACGGCGGTCCTTGCCGCGCCGTGGCTGGTGCGGGCGGCGCGCGGCTCGCGGCGCGTCGTCATGATGACCGTGTACGCGATCCGCCTGTGCAGCCGCGTCGGCATCCTGATGTTGCTGTTCACGCGCCCTCCGCACGCCGTCTGGTGGTTGCTGGCCCTGGCCGGCACCGCCCGCGTGGCCGCCGCGCTGTACGCGCCGCTGAGCCGGGCGTGGATCGCCAGCGCCATCCCGGCCGCCGAGCACAGCCGCTTCCTGAGCACCCGGCTGTCGGTCGCCATGATCGGCGCGGTGGTGGCGCCGCCGCTCGCCGGCGCGCTGGTGGACGCGCTGCCCGGCACCGCCGGCTTCGCGCTGGCGTTCGGCACCGGGCTGCTGTTCGGGACGGTGGCGCTGTGGCTGCTGGCATCGGCGCATGACCCGGCCGCGGAGCGGCCGGTGCGCCAGTCGGTGCGCGGCCAGGTGGCGCGCTCGCTGCGGTTCGGCCCGTTCCGGCGCATGTACCTGTTCCAGACCGCCACGGCGTTCGCCGACGCGCTCGGCAGCTCGTTCCTTGACATCCTCTACCTCAAGTACCTGGGGCTGTCGTTCTTCCTGATCAACGCGTTCCTGGCGGCGTCGAAGGGCGCGAAGGGCCTGTCCGCGTTCGCCAACCGGTGGCTGCAGAAGCGCCACGAGCCGCTGCCGCTCTTCCAGGTGTCGGTGGTGGCCGGCTCGCTGATTCCCCTGTTGCTGATCGGCGCCACGCCGGGAGCGGCGGCGCCGGTAGCGGTCGCCCTGATCCTGCAAGAGGCGGCGCGGGGGATCATGAGCCCGGCGGAACAGACGCTGATCATGCGCTGGGGCACGCGGGGCGATCAGACCGGCGACTTCACGCTGATCTTCTTCAGCCGCGGCCTGGTGAGCGCCTTCACCCCGCTGCTCACCGCCGCGTTGTTGCGCAGCGTGTTCGGGCTCGACGTACAGGCCGACACGATCGATCCTCGGCCGATCCACCTGCTGATCGGTGCCGGCGTCGCCCTGAAGCTGCTGGCGCTGTTGCTCATGCCCCGGCGGGGAGACGCCGCCACGCGCGACGAACCGCGATGAGCGCTCCGGCCGGCGGCGTCGCACCGCCCGGATGGGGTACGATCCCGGAGCGCGGCACGGCATGCAGCAACC
>JAPOQV010000525.1 GCA_026710565.1 Spirochaetaceae bacterium
CGTACCCTCAGGAGAACAAGATCGTCACGCTCGGCGACGCCGTGCACGTCGCCTGGCTCGACTCGGTCGCCGACGGGTTCCGGGTGCGGATCCGCACCCTCGACCGCGGCAGCGGCACCTGGTCTGCGACCCACACCATCGGCGACGCGTATGACAACCACGGCGGCCCGGCGCTGGTGTGCGACAGCCAAGGGTACCTGCACGTCGCCTACTCCCCCCACCACCACGCGATCCGGTACCGCCGCTCCCTGCGTCCCGGTGACGCCTCGGCGTGGACGGATGAGGAGGTGATCGGCGACGGCTACAGCTACCCGAAGCTCGCCGTGGGCGCCGACGACGAGCTCCTCCTGAGTTGCCGGCAGAGCTTCCTGACGCGCGAGCGCAGGCTCGGACACGGACGACCCTGGGAGTTGCACCTGCTGCGCAAGCGCCCCTGCGGATCCTGGAGTGAGCCGCTCGTCCTGGCTCGCTCCGGCTATCCCAACTACGCCCACTTCGGCGAGTCCTACGCCTGGGCTCCGGACCGCGTGGGCCTGCACACGACGATTCGCTTCCACGAGAAGTCGGACGCGGAGGCATACGGCCGCATTCAGACCATCGGCTACCTCTTCAGCCCGGACGCCGGACGGACCTGGCAGCGCTCGGACGGGACTCGGGTGGCCTTGCCCGTGACGGCCGAGACCTTCGACGTGATCGCCTCCGGCGGCGTGGACTACGGGAGTGCCCTGGAGGCCGGGGCTTTGGCGGTGGCCCCGGACGGCACGCCGTGGCTGGTCCACAGCGAGTGGTCAGGCGGCGTGGGCACCAATGTCCTCTGCACACCCAAGGGCGATGGGAGCTGGTGCCGCATCGTCCTGAACGAGCGCGTGGAGCTTGCGCCGGGACGCTGCCTCGGGGTGGCGCCGAGCATTGTGTTCGACGCCGCGGGCCGGCTGTTCGGAGTGACCACCACCGAAGACGCTGCCGACGAGGTTCCGTGGGGCCATCCGGCCAGCGAGGTTGTGCGCTTCATGTCCGCCGACGGCGGCGCCACCTTCGCCATGGAGCAGGTGAGCACGACCGATCCGACCACGGCGCACTGGTTTCCCCACCTGGAGCGCCCCCTGGGGATCGTCCCGCCGCCGGCCTACCCCGGCATCCTCTACCAAGAGGGCCCCGCGGGCGACAGCCTCATGGACATCCTGTCGAACCAGGTGATCTGGGTGCAGTGACGGCGCCGCGCGGCGCCCGACAGTCATGCGCCTCGGCGTTTCCTACCCCGATCCTCGTCACAAAGTCGGAACATCGTGGGGATGGATCGTGCCGCCGCGCAGCGCGCGTTCTCCGGCTTCCTCTCCGATCAGAGCCTCACGTCACCGCAGATCCGCTTCGTCGAGATGGTGATCGAACAGCTCACGGCCCGAAGGGTGATGGAGGCATCGGCTGTCACGAACCGCCCTTCAGCAGCCTGCACGCCGACGGGGGGGAGGCACTGTTTGACGGAAAGGAAACGTGATCGAAGGGATCTTCGACACACTGAAGGCGGTCCACTCGGGGCTGACGGTGAACACAGGGTAACGCCCAAGTACCGAGTACATGCACTGGATGGTGCTGATGCAGATCTGGCTGTCGGCGGCCACGAAGATGAGATGGCCGGCCGACTCAGCCGTCTGCACGGCTCCTTGCCCCTTGGCCGCAACGCATCGACTGCACAGGTTGCATATGCAATAGTATATGCGTGTATGAGCTCCGGTTCGCAACCGATGTGGAGGACGACCTGAAGAGAGTCCGCGTCCACGATCGGAGGCGCATCCTGGACTCGATCGAAGTCCAGTTGTCGCACCAACCGACCGTGCCGACGAGGAACCGCAAGATCCTCGTCGACCTCACGCCCACGTGGGAGGCAAATCCGCCCATCTGGGAACTGCGCGTTGGAGTATACCGAGTGTTCTACGACGTGGACGAAGACCGACGTGAAGTCTGCGTACGCGCCGTACGTGAGAAGCCGCCCGACAAGCGGACGGAGGACATTATATGAAGACTATCAGTGTGCGCGACCTGCAGAAACGGATTCGGTCCGTAATGGAGACGGCTCAGAACGACCAGGTGGTGATTACCCGAAACGGGCAACCGGTCGCGGTAGTGGTCGGGGTGGAGGGCGCGGACTGGGAGACCCTTGCGGTCGAGACCAGCCGGTCCTTCTGGAAGGAGATCGCCCTACGACGAGACCAGGAGACCATCTCCCTCGCGGAGATCCGCAAGCGGCTCCAGGCGTAGTCACGTCTGAACGGCAGTCACACGCTCCCGCGCGGCAATTGGACGCTGCCGATCAGCCGCCCTGCGGCCGTGAGCCTCACGACGAGGGGGTCCGAAAGGTCGTGCGCGCCGATGCCGGTGTCCCGGCGGCGTCTCGGCAGGTGACGCGTACCTGGTACACCTGACCGGGGTCCAGATCGCTCAGCACCACGCGGTGATCGACCCGAGCCTCCGGGTTGACCGTGCGCAGCCAGTCGCGGGCGCCGCGCCCGCAGTACTCCACCGAGGAGTCGGCCGGGGCCGAGGTCTGCCAGCGCAGCAGGACCGAGCGCGGCGGGGTCGCCGAGTGGCCGGCCCACACCGATTCCTTGCCGTCGGGCAGGTGCGCCGGCGCGAAAGGCACGCCCAGCGCCAGGCACAGCTCCAGCGGGTCCTCCGACACCGTGATCGGGTGCATCACCAGCGTACCGGCCGAGGGTGCCTCCACGTACAGGCGGCCGCCGATCTCCTGGATCGGGACCGGGGTGCCGTTTACGGTCACGCTGGTCGCCGAGCCCGGCGCCAGCGAGACGCGGCCCGAACCGCGGCA
>JAPOQV010000526.1 GCA_026710565.1 Spirochaetaceae bacterium
CTCCAGGCACTCGCGCATGATGCCGTTGAGCTGCCCGCGCACCTCGGGAAACGCGACGCTCAGCTTGCTGTGGTCGACGACCCCGTCGGCCTCCACGCAGCAGTACTCGGGGTGCGCGGCGTAGAAGCTGGAGCGGAACTGCTGGTCCAGCGGCGGCTCGCAGATCCAGCACTGCACGCGCAGGTAGGCGACGATCCCCAGGCCCATGCGGTGCGCGCCGTCGATCGCCACCTGCAAGGGGTCGAGGCCCATGTCGATCATGGCGGTGACCACGTCGTAGCTGCCCAGGTAACCCTCCTCGGAATCCCAGGCGTCCTGGCCGATGATGTTCCCGACCTTGGTGTCGTAGTGTACAATATCCGCGCCGCCGACGCCGTAGCAGCCCATGGTCCACGGACTGCCCGCGAACGTGCGGAATGCCTGCTCGACCACCTCCCTGCCCGGCTCGGCGCCGTTGAACATGTTGCCGTCGTTCGAGAACACCAGCGGACGCGGCGGGTCGGCCTGGAGCTGGCGCACGTGCTCGTCGCGCACGGGAACCGCCCGCACCGAGCACAGGCGGGCCAGCACCGGCCCCTGCGCCTGTTGCGGGAAGCGCACCTGCAGCGCCGGGCAGGTGAGGTCGGCGATGATCCACGGCTCCTCGACGTAGTCGATCCAGCCGTCGGCGCGCAGGTGCTGCCAGTGCTCGTCGCCTTCGAGCCGCACCTCGATCGAGGCCGGGCCCTGCTTGACGCCGGTGCCGGCGATGCCGATCGACACCGCGTGCCACCCGTCGCAGTCGAGCGGCACCGTCAACACGGCGGCCTGCCGGTCGGATGCCTGCAGGAAGCGGCCGCTGAACAGCTCCGTCTCGTATTCGATCAGGCGCCATGCGCCCGGCTTCGGCCTGGAGATCGGGCCGAACGTCGTGGTGTCGTCCGCGATCAGCCGGTCGGACGGCTGGGCGATCGCAAGGTCGGTGATGAGGGTCACGGGGTCACACGCCGATGCGGGGGTTGAAGCGGATGCGGTTCAGGCCGGCGGTGGACACCACGGCGTTGGCGGCCGGCGGCATGTAGTGGTCGACCCAGAGGCGCTGCGCGACGGCGCTCTCCAGTCCCAGGTGGGCCATCCAGGGATCGGTGTCCCAGCGGCTCAGGCCGGTGGCGCCCTGCCGGTAGCCGCCGTCGGCGCGCGTGCGCACCTCCCGGCCCGTCATGGCATGGTCGGCGAAGCTGCCCAGAGACGGCACCAGCTCCACGTCCGCCCCCTCCAGCGCCCGCGCGTACTCGCCCACTCCTGCGGTCAGCAGTTCCCCGATGTCCTCCCGCTTCTCGATGCCGCGCGGGTACGGCGCGACCACGTCGACCAGCCCCGCCCGGCCCCACGCGCCCACGTCGATCCCGTAGCCAAGGCACCACTCCATGTCGGGACCGGCGATCAGCGCCAGCTTGCGCCGTTCGTACCGCTCCGACGGGCCGAAGCCGTCCAGCAGCTCGCGGATCTCCCGGATCCACTCGGTCGTGATCTCCGCCCATACGGCACGCAGCCGCTCGTCGCGGTCGTCCAGCTCGCGCGCGTCACCGCCGTAGCGCTCCCGGTAGCGGTCCAGCACCGGCTGCTCGTAGCGCACCAGCGGGAACCCGCGCGCGAAGCACAGGCACACACCGTCGGCGCCGCGCTCCAGGCACTCGCGCATGATGCCGTTGAGCTGCCCGCGCACCTCGGGAAAGGCGACGCTCAGCTTGCTGTGGTCGGCGACCCCGTCGGCCTCCACGCAGCAGTACTCGGGGTGCGCGGCGTAGAAGCGGGAGCGAAACTGGTGGTCCAGCGGCGGCTCGCAGGTCCAGAGCTGCACGCGCAGGTAGACGATCAGCGCCAATTCCGCGCGGTGAGCGCTGTCGATCGCCACCTGCAAGGGGTCGAGCCCCATGGCCATCATCCTGGTGACCACGTCGTAGCTGCCCAGGTAGCCCTCCTCGGCATCCCAGGCGTCCTGGCCGTTGATGTTCCCCACCTCGGTGGGGTAGTCGACGCAGTCGGCGCCGCACACGCCGTAGCAGCCCGACGTCCACGCGCTGGCGGCGTACGGGCGGAACAACCGTTCGATGGCCTCGGCGCCCGGCTCGGCGACGGCGCTGTCGTGGATGAACATCGGCGGCCGCGGCTGCTCGGCTGCAAGCTCCCGCACGTGCTCGCCGCGCACGGGAACGGCCCGCAC
>JAPOQV010000527.1 GCA_026710565.1 Spirochaetaceae bacterium
CGGGAGCAGGCTGCGCCCCGGCGATCCGGGCAGCGGCGGCCCGCCCATCGCGTCCGCCAGCGTGGCGGCCACGTCGACGGCGCTGACGACGTTCGCGCAGCGGCGCCCGGCCGCCACAACGCCCGGCCAGGAGACGATGAGCGGCACCCGGATCGACTCCTCGTAGAACACGTGCTTCCACCACAGGCCGTGCTCGCCGAGCATGTCGCCGTGGTCGGAGGTGTAGACCACCAGGCAGCGCTCCCGGAGGCCGTTGGCGTCGAGCGCGGCAAACACCTGACCGACCAGTTCATCCACGCGCGTCACCAGGCCCCAGTAGGCGGCGCGGGCGCGCTCCTGCTCGGCGGCGCCGACCTCCTCGATGCCGGTGGCCGACCGCCACGCCCAGATGTATGGGTGCAGCCCCTCCGAGAACGGCTCCGGATGGTGCGGCGGCGGCACGCGCCCCGCGTACCGGTCGAAGTCCTGCCGGCGCGCCACGTACGGCGGATGCGGCAGCATCAGGCCGACGCTCAGGCAGAACGGCGCCGCCTCGCCGGCCCGCCGCCTGACCCCGATCCCGTTGAGGTAGTCGACTGCGGACGCGGCCACGTACTCGCCGTGGACCTGGTACGGCGACTGTCCGGCCCCGGCGTGGCGCAGGCTGATCCGCTCCGGCCCGGCGGTACCGGCCAGCGCGCCCATGTCGTGCGCGACCCCGCCGAGGTAGTTGGCGGCGTGATCGCCGACCAGCCGGTCGACGTAGCCGTGCAACTGGTCGGGACCGACTGAGTGCATGCGGCCGATCAGCACCGGACGGTGCCCGGCCGCCCCCATGGCGTGCGCGATCGTCGGGGTGTCGGAGGGCAGCATGTGGTCGTTCGTCCACACCCCGTTCTGGTGCGGATGGCGCCCCGTGAGCATGGACATCCGGGACGGCACGCAGATCGGCGACGTGCAGTACGCCGCGTCGAACGCCGTGCCGGCAGCCGCCAGGGCATCCAGGTGAGGCGTGCTCACGACGGCGTCGCCATAGCAGCCGGTGACGAACGGGTTGTGCTGGTCGGTGTGGATGTAGAGCAGGTCCGGGATCGGCGGCCGGGTGCGAGCCATGTGGCGCGATCTTACGCTCCGCTGATGCGCGTGCATATCTGAAGGTGCCGGAACTGAGATGTCAGCCAGCAACGCCTGCAAGGCTGTAGAAGCTTTGTCGGTACAAGGAGCCACGCTATCCGAAGCAGGAAGCAGCTTGCCGTCGCGAACGGTGTTACCGTACGCTCACATCGTGATCGTTCGCTCTGTCCGCCACCGCGGCTTGCGCCGACTGCTTGAGCACGACAACCCTCGGTTCCTGCGGCAGGATCTGGTCAACCGCGTGCGTAACATCCTGACGGCGCTGATCCTGGCCGAACATGTGGACGGGTTCATTGCCGATGCTCCGCCCGGATGGCGTGTCCATCGGCTCCTCGGCGACCGGCAAGGCGAATGGAGCGTATCGGTATCAGGCAATTGGCGGATCACCTTTGTCGAGGAAGCAGGATACATAGACCGCTTGAACTTGGAGGACTATCACTGATGGCTGACAACGGAATCAGCGTGAACATGACGCCGCCGCACCCGGGCGACTTCATCCGCACGGAGGTAATCGAGGAGTTGGGGCTGACCATAACAAAGGCGGCCGGGATTCTCGGTGTTCGTCGGGCGACGCTCTCGGACCTGTTGAACGGTGGCGCTTCTCTGTCTCCGGAGATGGCACTGCGCATCGAGAAGGCTTTTGGCATCGGCATGGACATGTTGCTGCGCATGCAGGCATGGCGCGATGCCTCACAGATGCGCGCTCGCGCGAGTGAAATAGCAGTGCGGCGCTATGAGCCGGCGTGACTACCGTGGCCGCTGCCGATAGAGTCGAGGTGATGGCCGCATCCCTCGACCTGTACGGCGACCGATGGCTGAGCCGCAGCCCCACGTACCTCAGCGCCATGGAGCGCTGCACCCCGGCGGGGGCGCTGTCAGCCGGCTCCGCCCACGGCCGCTGGCGCCTGCTCCCGTACCGAAGCGCGCCGCTGTCCGGCACGGCGATCGTCGCCGGCCAGGAGACCGAGGCGCCGCCGGTGCGGCTGGCCGTGAACGCCCGCGGCTGGCACGCCGTCTCCATCGGCGCGTGGCGCCTGAAGTGCTGGTACTTCGGGCTGCACGACGACGCCGGCGCCGCGCAACTGCTGGTGCGCTTCGCCGGCGATCCGACCTTCTCCATCCTGCACCTGCCGACGCAGCCGTTCCCCCGCGATCCGGTCGCCGACTGGCACAAGCACACCGGCGGCGAGGAGCTGTCCGAGTGCTTCTGGCAGGTGGCCGAGCTGAACGGCGCCGACCTGGAGTTCGCTCAGGCCCAGTGGCTGGAGACCACCTACGGCGGGGAGGAGCACACCCGCTGCGCCATGGCCAGCGTCGCCTACGTGAAGCTGGTGCCGCTCACCGAGTCCGAGGTGCACCGCTTCACGGCCGAGCGCGCGGCTCCCGCGCTGCCTCTGTACGGCCATGACGACGTGGTCATGGCCCGCTCCAGCACCCCGGAGGAGTTGCGCCGGCACATCATCGGCTACGCCGACACCGACTTCACGCGCATCTACTGGGAAGGGGCGATGGGCGACCTGGCCTATTACTTCCGGACGCGCTACCGCACGCCCGAGGCGCCCGGCAGGGGGGATTTCCTGCGCGCCTCCGGCCGCGACGAGGCGGCCTGCTACCGGCGCTGGCGCGCGGCGGGCCACGATCCCATGCGCGTCGCCGCCGAGCAGACGCACGACCTGGGCCTGGAGTTCCACGCCTGCCACCGGCTGGGCGGCTTTCACCTGCCGCCGCCGCACGACTACTACGATCACGGCGACACCCTCTACGCCCGCCACCAGGAGTGGCGCGGACGCGATCGCGCCGGCAACCCGAGCCCGCTGCTGTCGTTCTCCTACCCGGAGGTGCGCGGCCACGTGGTGGAGATGTTCCGGGAGATGACCGCCTACGGTATCGACGGCATCTGCCTGCTGTTCAACCGGCGCCATCCGATCGTGGAGTACGAGCCGCCGCTGATCGACGGCTTCCGCGAGCAGCACGGCGCCGACCCCCGCGACCTGGCGCCGGACGACCCGGCGTGGCTGCGCTACCGCGCCGGCGTGCTCACCGGCTTCCTGCGCGAGCTGCGCGCGGCGCTGGACCTGCCGGTCACGGCCATCGTCATGAGCGGCGAGGCCGAGAACCTGGCCAACGGCCTGGACCCGGCCGCATGGCTGGCCGCCGGCCTGGTGGACACCCTGGTGCCGTTCACGGACCTGCCGGAGCTCAACATGAGCGCCCACCCCTGGCGCGACCCGCGCGCGCTGGCGCCGTACAACCGTCTCACCGCGGGGAGCGGCTGCCGGCTGGCTCCCTGCATCGACCACGGCGGCATGGATCCCGCGGTGTTGCGCCGCGCCGCCGCCGGCCTGGCCGCGCAGGGCGCGGACGCGCTGTTCTTCTGGAACGGGATGGTGGAGCCGCTCATCCACTACGGACCGGCGTGGACCGCGGCCCGGAATCTCGGGCACCTCGACCAGATCGCCGCCTGGCAGCGTGCCGGCGAGCCGCCGCTGGACGCGCCGGTCATCGACCTGGACATGCTCGGCGACTGGGACTGCCGCTACGTGACGCCGGCGTAGGGCGGCGCGCGGCGATGGAATGCTCCTCGTATGGACTCACCCGAACTCCACGCAATGCGCGCAACGGCAAGATCCGGGCGTACAGGAATGCTCGCGGCCGTGGCTACGACCCCGCGCGGCTCACGCGGGCCAGGAAGTCGGCAGTCGTGGCGCAGTCCACGATCCACTCCCCCGCTTCGGCGAAGCGATCCGCGTCGGTCGCGCCGGCGAGCAACGCCGACAGCCGCGCCGCCGCCGCCGGACCGAACCGGCGCTCCGCCAAACGGTGCAGCAACGCCCTCTGTCGTTCGATCCCCTGTTCGATCCCTTGCTCAATCCCCCGTTCGATGCCCTGCTCCAGGATTTCCGCTCCCCAGCGATCGATCTTCTCCGCCAACACGGCGCTCACCTCCTCGTACTCGCGGATCGACGGCAACTCCACGCCCCACTTCCGGCCCAGGACGCCGAGCCACAGGTCGAAGCTCCTCGTCAGGCCCGGCTCGCCCGTTGTCGCAAGCCATTCGCCCAACTCCCGCACGCGCTCCGGCAACGCGCCCGCCTGCTCACTCTGCTCCACCTCCGCCACCCATCGCAGCAGGTTGGCTCGCGGCAGATCATCCGCCTTCACCGCCACCAGATCAACCACGTCGTAGCTCGCAGCGAGCTGCGCCGGACCGTCCTGCTCCGTCCGCTGCACCAGCCCGGCCAGCGTCAGCGGCGCGTCCCACCGCGTGTCGCCGTTGTGCACCACCACCTGCAGCACCGGATCGGCCCGATCGCCCTTGCTCCACGTGGTGCGGTCACGGTACAGCCGCTGGTAGAGCAGGCTGGTGTAGTTCAGGAACCGCAACGGCATCGAGTAGTCGACGCTCGACTGATGCTCGATCACCACGTGCAGCGTCTGCACCTCGCCGTGGCCGTCGCTCCGGTCGATCGACCAGACCACATCGCCGAGCCGCCGGCGCAGTTCGTCGGTGACGTTCTCGGTGGCGCCGTCGCGCAGGGTGGCGAAGTCGAGCGCCTCGGCCCAGCCGGCGGGGCGCTGCGGGGCGATGAACCCGATGAGCAGGTCCCTGGCGATGCGCTGGTGGGTGAGCAGTCGTTTGTATGCCGGGTCGTCCATGATTCGCTCCGGATCGAGCACACCTGCGGCAACCGTGTCGGCGAGGTGCCCGTTACTACGGATAACGGCCTCGGAGTCAGCGGCGCTTCAGTGCCGGTGTGCCGGTATCGGACCGTCGGCGACTCTCCGTGCGTGTGCTAGACTGGCCGAGCCCGGCAGCGCAGGCAGCCTGTGGCTACTCGTTCCTCGTCCGACCACCACCAAAGAGGATGGCAATGCCCGAGTCCTTCGAGACGTCAGACGTCATACTGGCCACGCCGAAGCGCATCTACGAGGCTTGGCTGGACAGCGAGGAGCACACGAACATGACGGGCGGGAGAGCCGAGGTTTCGGCCGAGCCGGGCGCCTCATTCACCGCCTGGGACGGCTCCATCACCGGGGTCAACCTGGAGCTTTCGCCGTACCGCCGCATCATTCAGTCGTGGCGCTCGTCCCGGTTTCCCGAGGGCGTCCCCGATTCCCGCCTGGAGGTCGAGCTCGTCCGCACAAGAGACCAGCTTGCCGGCATCACCGCCACCATCAAGCACTCCAACCTCCCGGACGGACAGGGTGACGCGTACAGGAAGGGCTGGTCCGAGAACTACTTCGAGCCCATGAAACGCTACTTCGCCCAGGGCAACAACCGTTACATGCGGCCGTAGTCGAAGCGGTGGCCGAGTTTATACGATTCACCGAACGGCTCGTTTCGTCGGAGTTCAGATACGCCTTCGCCGTCTCCGCCGCCGACCTGACCGGCAGCCGCAGCCTGGACCTGATAGCCACCGACGCCGATCGGGGCCTCTACTGGTTCGAGAACGACGGCGCCGGCAACTTCACCCGGCACGTCGTCCACCTGCGGACCAACGAGCTGCTGGAGCGACACGCCGTAGCCGACGTCAACGGCGACGGGAAGCCGGAGATCGTGTGCGTCGACAACCTCAACGGCTGCCTGCTGTCGTTCGGCTTCGACGGCGACCCACGGGACCCCCGCTCGTGGCGCCAGAGCTACATCACGGAGGGCGGCATCCCCGGCGCCTACGACGTGGCCATTGCCGATCTCGACGGCGACGGAGACCTGGACGTGGCCGGCTCCGGTTGGCGCATCAGCAACCAGCTCGTCTGGTTCGAGAACCGCGGCGGTGCCTGGGTCAAGCACGTGATCGACGACGACGCGCCGGAGGCCCGGGCCGCGTGCGCCGCCGACGTCGACGGCAACGGACTCATCGACCTGGTGGGCACGGCGTCGAAGCGCGGCGAGGTGGCCTGGTACCGGAACCCCGGCACCTCCCTGGACGCGCTCTGGACGAAGCACGTCATCGACACCGCGCCAAGGCCCATCCACGGTCGCCCCGTCGACATGGACGGCGACGGGGACATCGACCTGGTGATGGCCCTCGGTTTCGATCTTCCCAAGGGCGCCGACCCGACCGGCACCCAACAGCTCGTGTGGTACGAGAACGACGGCAGCCCCTGCATCGGCCCGTGGCCGAAGCACGTCATAGCCGAGCACTTCCCCGGCGCCTTCGAGGCGACAGCCGCGGACCTCGACGGCGACGGCCAGGTCGAGGTGGTGGCCACCGCCTGGGGAGACCGCGGGCGCGTTGCGCTCTTCAAGCACCGGGGCGACCCCAGAGGACCCTGGGACATGCAGATACTCAAGGACAACTGGGCCCACGCCAACATGGTCATCGTGGCCGACCTGGATGGCGATGGACGGCTGGACGTGGCCGCCTGCGCCGAGCGCGGCAGCAACGAGCTTCGCTGGTGGAGGAACGAAGGGCCTGCTACCGGGTGAGTCCCGGTGCGCCTCCCTTGACGTCTCGAGCGCGGCGTAAGTACTCCGGCAGCGTCCAGCATGCAGTCGCGCATCCTGACCGGCCGGGACTTCGGACGCGCGTTCTGGGGCGGCGTCGTCCCGCCGACGCCGAGTTCGACGGACTGTGGGCCGGGATGCACAGCAGGGGCCGGCACAATCGGCGTCAGGTGGGCTCGGTGGCGGCGACGCGGAGTTTTCCGCCGTCGGCCGAACGCGGCCGGCGGATGACGATGTCGATATCGCGCCCAAGCGTGGTCATCAGGCGGAACAGGCGCTCCAGCGAGTACTCGCGGAAGTCGCCGCGCAGGAGCCGCGACACGTCGGGCTGGGACAGGCCGAGCAGACGCGCGGCCTCCGTCTGGGTCATACCGCGCTCGCGCACGATGGTGTCGATGCGGCTCACGAGCTCGGCCTTCAGCAGATGCGCATCGGCGTCCGGGAGGTCGATATCGGCGAAGACGTTGCCGCTGCCGCGTTCGACGGTGATGTCGGTGGTGTTCATCAGTCTATCCTCCACGATGGGTGTCGTGGTAGTGCTGCTCGGCAGCTCTCAGCCGGCGCCGGACCAAGACGAGATCCTGCTTCGGCGTCCGGGTGCCGCGCTTGGCCTTCTTCTGGAACGCGTGCAGGACGTAGACCGCGGTCTCGAACCTGACCGTGTAGACCGATACTCGCACAAGCCGGCTCCTGTCCAGTCATACGATTCACCGAACGGCTCGTTTCGTCGGAGTTCAGATACGCCTTCGCTCTCTCCGCCGCCGACCTGACCGGCAGCCGCAGCCTTGACCTGGTCGCCGCCGACGCCGATCGGGGCCTCTACTGGTTCGAGAACGACGGCGCCGGCAACTTCACCCGGCACGTCGTCCACCTGCGGACCAACGAGCTGCTGGAGCGACACGCCGTTGCCGACGTCAACGGCGACGGGAAGCCGGAGATCGTGTCTCCCAAGGGCGCGGACCCGACGGGCACCCAACAGATCGTGTGGTACGAGAATGACGGCAGCCCCTGCATCGGCCCGTGGCCGAAGCACGTCATCTCCGAGCACTTCCCCGGCGCTTTCGAGGCGATAGCCGCGGACCTCGACGGCGACGGCCAGGTCGAGGTGGTGGCCACCGCCTGGGGAGACCGCGGGCGCGTTGCGCTCTTCAAGCACAGGGGCGACCCCCGAGGATCCTGGGACATGCAGATCCTCAAAGACAACTGGGCCCACGCCAACATGGTTATCGTGGCCGACCTGGATGGCGATGGACGGCTGGACGTGGCCGCCTGCGCCGAGCGCGGCAGCAACGAGCTTCGCTGGTGGAGGAACGAAGGGCCTGCTACCGGGTGAGAACGAAGGAGGCGCCGCCGGTGCGGCAACCTCCCTCGAAGTGCTCCTCGCCGCGCGAGAGCGGGCTCAGCTCTTGATGAACCAGGAGCTCCGCTGCGAGGGGATGATCTCGCCCGGCATCGGCTCGGGAACGTTGCCGAGCCGGTTGTTCTGGATGTAACTGAACGACGTCTCCGCGTCCCACTCGAGGATGCCCAGCTCCCACATGTTGTCGGTGTGGATCGTGAACGCCTCGTCGTACAGCGCGAGCTGCTTCTCCGGGTCCGGCTCCGCGTAGATCTCGTTCTGGATCTCCCGCAACCGCTTGACGTCGTCCGGCGGCTCGACTCCCGACGCTCCGTCAGTGTTGAGCCAGCTCGACCACTCGGGCTCGGTCTCGAAGTTGCCGGCGAACAGGTTGGGGCTCATGATCGGCACCATCGGCGGGCCGACGTAGTAGCCGACGCGCAGCCGCATGTCCGCCTCGTCCGCCTCGTTGATCGCCGTATAGGCCGCCGCGTCCAGCGCCTTGACCGCGAGGTTGATGCCGACCTCGGCCCAGTAACCCCTGATCAGATCGCCGAGCTCGGGATTCTCCGGCGGCCACGACGGATGGTACAGGATGAACTGCAGCGTGCTGCCGTCGGGACCGAGGCGGTTGCCGTCGCGGTCGCGGGCCGTCAGGCCGATCTCGTCGAGCATCGCGTTGGCCTTGTCCGGGTCATATTCGATGAACTGCTTGAACATGTCGCGCTCGCCGTGGAAGGGCGGACCGGAGTTCGGGGCGAGCTGGCTGGGACTGTAGCGTCCGCCGAACAGCAGGCCGTTGATCTCGTCCCGGTTGATGGCGTGCGACAGCGCCACGCGGAAGTCCTTGTTGGCGTAGAGCGCCGCCTTTACCTCGTCGGACGTGGTGTGGTTGAAGTACAGGGTCGAGTGGTTGCGCCACCAGGTGAAGGTCTTGACCGTGTAGCCGCCGCGTGACTCGTTCTCCTTCAGGAAGGTGAAGTTCTTGCCGGGATCCAGGAACGAGCCCAGGACGACGTCCTCCTCGCCCGCGACCACCTTGAGCAGCCACGCCTCCGTGTCGGAGATCAGCGGGCGCTCGACGCGGTCGATGTAGGGAAGCTGATTGCCCTCGGGATCGACCTTCCAGTAGTACGGGTTGCGCACCGCCGTCTGCACCGGCGCGGTCTTCGGGTCCTGGAACAGCCAGGGAGCCAGCGTGGGGCAGGCCGAGTCGTTGACGCCCTGCGACGGGTGCCCGACGCAGTCCTTGCTGTGATACAGCTCGGGCCAGCTCGAGAACCCCTCCTCCTTCACCAGCGCGTCCAGCTTGTCGCGGTCGGTGTAGGTCGGGTGGAACTGGCTCATGTAGTGCTTGGGCGAATACTGCGGCACGAAGTACATCCACCACGTGCCGATCATGTCCACGAACGGGCTGTTGGGCAGGCTGAAGGTGAACGTCACCGTGTCGTCATCGACCCTGGACACGACCAGCAGCTCATTGTTGCGGGTGAAGTAGCTGATCGGCTCCGGAGTCAGCTCCTTGTTGCTGATCAGGTCCTCGTACCAGAACATGATGTCGTCGACCCCGAACGGCGCGCCGTCGCTCCAGCGCATGCCGGGCCGCAAGGTAAAGGTGATGGTGGTGCCGTCCTCCGACACGCTGAACTCCCTGGCGACGTTCGGCAGCGTGCTGAGCAGATCCGGGGAAACGACGGTGAGCGGCTCCTTGGTCATGACCCAGGCCAGCCAGTCGGACGCATCCAGGTTGCGTACCTGCTGCAGCGTCCCGCCGTAGGTGCCGATCTCGGCGACCTCCAGGACGCGGGGTGTCTCGGGCAGGCGTTCCTCGATCGGGGGCAGATCTCCGCTGGCTACCATGGAGGCCAGCCTCGGCGCCTCTCCGTAGTTCCCGCTGCGCACGGGCGCGCCGCTGGCGGCACTCCCTTCTTCCACCTCGCCGGCGGCAAAGCCCATGGTGGCGACCAGGGCAAGCCCAATAACGAGGGCAAACACGTTCCTCATACGTTCCTCCTTGCTTGAGAGGGGCATGAGGCCCCGTACCGGTCGCGCGAGCCGACTGCCCCGTCAACCGCCCATCCTGAGGGCGCGGTCCTACGGTGTCAAACCACGCCGGACAATTCGAGCTCCTCCGCGAAGTGGCAGGCGGCGACATGGGGATCGCCCCGATCCGCGCCGACTTCGACCAGCGGCGGCTCCTGCTCCCTGCAGATCGGCTGCGCGAAACGGCAGCGAGGATGGAAGTAGCAGCCGGACGGTGGATTCGCAGGATCGGCGATGTCGCCGCTCAGCAGGATGCGCTTGCTTCGAGAGCGGGGATCGGGCTTCGGCACCGCCGAGAACAGCGCCTCCGTGTAAGGGTGTTTCGGCATGGCGAACAGCCGGCGGGTGCTGGTCAGCTCGACGATCTTGCCGACGTACATCACCGCGATCCGCTCGCTGAAGTACTCGACCACCGCCAGGTTGTGGGCGATGAACAGGTAGGCGAAGTGGTGGTCCTGCTGGAGCTCCTGCAGCAGCTCCAGAATCTGCGCCTGCACCGACACGTCCAGGGCGGACACCGGTTCGTCGGCGACGATGAACTTGGGCATGAGGGCCAGGGCGCGCGCGATGGCGATGCGCTGGCGCTGCCCGCCCGAGAATGCATGCGGATAGCGCGTCATGTAGACCGGGTCCAGGCGGACCATGCGCAGCAACTCGGCCACGCGGTCCTCCATCTCGCGCCGGCCGCTCAGCGTCCCATGGATGACGAACGGCTCGGCGATCGTCTGCGCGATGGTCATGCGCGGATTGAGCGATGAATAGGGGTCCTGGAAGATCATGCCCATCTGGGTCATGACCTCCTTGAGCTCGCGGCGCCCCAGCTCGGGCACGTTGACCGCGGCATCGCCGCCGTCCGCATGGAACAGCACCTGCCCGGAGGTGGGCTCCACCGCCCGCTGGATGCAGCGTCCGGTGGTCGTCTTCCCGCACCCGCTCTCACCCACCAGCGCCAGCGTCTCCCCGGCGTGCACGATGAAGCTCACGTCGTCGACCGCCTTGACGATGCCGGTCACCTGACGGCGGAGGCCGCGGGTGCGTTGAAAGTGCTTGATGAGGTTCCTGCCCTCCAGCAGCGGCTGCCGGTCGGCCATCACCCGTCTCCGCCGCCGGCGCCCGCTGAGTCGCTGTCCGCGGCGCCGTACAGGTAGCACGCCGTGCTGTGTCCCGCCCCCACCGCCAGCAGCGGCGGTGCATCCCCGTCGCACACGCCGGGGATGCAGTCGGGACACCGCGGATGGAACAGGCAGCCGTGCACGCGTTCGACGTGCGTGGGCACCGACCCCGCGATCGGCGTTATCTTCTGCGCCGCCCCCTCGCCCAGCTTCGGCACCGAGCCGAGCAGTCCGCGCGTGTACGGGTGCTTGGGCTGGTAGAAGATGTCGTCCACGGGGGCGGACTCCACCTCCTGGCCCAGGTACATGATCAGCACCGTATCGGCCAGCTCGGCGATCACCGCCAGGTCGTGGGTGATGATGATCAGCGCCATCCCCAATTCCTGCTGCAGGTCCTTGATCAGGTCCAGCACCTGCGCCTGGATCGTCACGTCCACCGCCGTGGTGGGCTCGTCGGCGATCAGCAGCCGGGGCCGGCACGACAGCGCCATGGCGATCATGGCGCGCTGGCGCATGCCACCGGAGAGATTGAAGGAATAGGAGTCGATGGTCGCTGCCGGCTGCGGCATGCCCACCCTGTTCAACATCTCGATCGCCGCGGCCCGCGCCTGCCGCTTGCTGACCCGCTGGTGCAGCATGATGGCTTCCATGATCTGATTGCCGACGGTGTGCATGGCCGAGAACGAGGTCATTGGCTCCTGAAACACCATCGCAATCTCGGCGCCGCGGATCTCGCGGATGGCGCTGCCTTGGGGGTCCAGGGTCACCAGGTCGACCCGGCCCTGGCTGGGAGAGTCGAACAGGATGCTGCCGGCCACGATCGCGCCGTTCTTGGGCACGATGCGCAGGATCGACTGGGTGGTGACGCTCTTGCCGCATCCGCTCTCACCGGCGATGCCCAGGGTCTCGCCCGGCGCGAGGTCGAAGCTCAGGCCGTCCACGGCCTTGACCGTGCCCTGGCGCGAGAAGAAGTGGGTCTGCAGGCCGCGGACGCTGAGCAGCGCGGCGTCCGGATCAGAGGTTCGGTCGGACATCAGACTGTGGCGTAGGGGTCGGCGGCGTCGCGCAGGCCGTCACCCAGGAAGTTGAACGCCAGAATGGAGACGATCACGGACAGCGCCGGGATCAGGAGCCAGGGCGCGTTGGCCAGGACCCGTATGGCCTGGGCGTCGCGCAGCAGCACGCCCCAGCTTATGGCCGGTGTCTGCAGCCCCAGGCCGATGAAGCTCAGCGCGGTCTCGCCCAGGATCATGCCGGGAACCGACAGGGTGAGCGAGGCGATGATGTAGCTGTACAGCGAAGGAAGCAGGTGGCGCGTGATGATGTAGCCGCGGTCGGCCACGTTGATCTGCGCCGCCACCACGAACTCCTCCTCCCGCACGGACAGGAACTTCCCGCGCACGACCCGCGCCAGCGACGTCCAGCCGACGAACGACAGGATGACCACGATCGCGAAGTAGACTTTGGTCACGCTCCAGTGGGGCGGCAGCGCCGCGCTCAGGCCCATCCACAGCGGCAGGGTCGGGATCGACCGCAGGAACTCGATCAGCCGCTGGATGATCACGTCCGGCGCGCCTCCCAGGTAGCCGGAGACGCCGCCCAGCACGATGCCCAGCACGAAGCTCAGCGCGATCCCCAGCAGTCCCACGGTCAGCGAGATGCGGCTGCCGTAGATGATGCGCGACAGCAGGTCGCGGCCCAGCGAATCCGCGCCGAACAGGTAGCCGCGTCCGCCCGCGAAGCCGAACACGTGAACGTCGGTCTCGAACAGCCCCCAGAGCTCGTACTCGTCACCGCGCACGAACAGCGCCAGCGGGTGGCGCCGCTCGGGGTCGATCGCGTACTCCTTGCCGTAGGTGACCTCGTTGATGGTCTGCGTGAGGCCGTACACGAACGGGCGCAGGTGAACCCGCCCCTCCACGTCCACGAACCGCAGCCGCTGCGGCGGCTGCAGAATGCGGTCCTGATCAACCAGCCGGGGGTCGTAGGGGGCGACGAACTCGGCGAAAAAGGCGCCCATATAGAAGAGTCCCAGCACGCCCAGAGCGGCCACGGCGACGCGGTGGCGCAGGAACTTCCAG
>JAPOQV010000528.1 GCA_026710565.1 Spirochaetaceae bacterium
CAGCGGGATGCGCAGTCGCCGGCAGACGTCGGGCAGCTTCGTCGGCCGGATGTCCCACTGCGCGCGGGCGATGTCCACGGTGCAGACGAACCGCGTCCGCGGAGCCCGCAGCCGGTAACGGGCACAGCAGGGCGTGGAGCACGCTCCGGTCGAACGCGGCGTTGTGCGCCACCACGAACGCCGCGTCGTCGATCCACGCCCGGAGCGTCGGCCACAGCTCCGCGAAGGTCGGGGCGTCGCGCACGTCGTCCCAGTCGAGGCCGTGGAGACCGGTGAACGTGAACCGTGCGGCGGGCGGCCGGATCAGGTAGGTTCGGGAAAGCACGATTCGGCTGCCGCAGCAGGCCGCGAGGCCGACCGCGCACGCGCTGTCGCGGCGGGTGGTGGCGGTTTCGAAGTCGATCGCGATGAAGGTGGTCATGGCGACGGCGAAGCCTGTCTCCGCATGACTCGTCCGAATGTGGGCAGTATCGATATCCTCCGGTTCTGGGGCAAGGCTCGTCCCGGAAGCCCGGAAGGTCCACGCTGGCATCCGGCGGCGTTTCACTGCCTGGACGTGGCCGCGGTCGGAGAGGTCCTGCTGGCAGAGCACCGCGGACTCGGTGCGAGCGTGTGTCGTCTGCTGGGTCTCCCGCGTGATCAGACTCTCCCGCTGGTTTGCTACCTCCTCTGCCTGCATGACGTCGGCAAGTTCGCGAAGAAGTTCCAGGCGAAGGCGCCGGAGTTCTACCCGGACTGCTTCGGGCACGACCCGACGAGTTTCCCGCACCAGTACGACCACGGCGCCGGGGGCTTGCGTCTGTTCGACGCCGACCCCAGCGCATTCGAGCTGCCGGAGGGAAAGAGCCCGCGCACGTGGCGCCCGCTGATCTCCGCGGTCACAGGTCACCATGGGAAGCCTCCGTTGTCACACGGCGATGAAAGTCTGACCACGCTGCGAAGCGATTTCGGTCGGGTCGGAATCGAAGCCGCCAGCGAGTTCATCCGACAGGCGCGCGAGCTGTTCGCCCCGGCGCCGGACCTGCCCGGCGTGGAGCGCAGAGCGTGGCGGCGAGCATCGCACGCGGTCGCTGGTCTCGCAGTGCTGGCCGACTGGATCGGGTCCAACCAGGACTGGTTTCCGTACCGTGAGCCGGTGCAGGACCTCGATGCGTATTGGCGCCATGCGCGCGAGCGGGCGGAGCGCGCGGTGGCCGAGGCAGGCGTGCTGCCGGCGCCTGCGGGCGCCCGGCTTGACCACTCGGACCTGCTCGGCGCCGGCGCGACGCCGAGCCCCATGCAGGCGTGGGCTGCAGGGGCAGCCCTGCCGGATGGCCCGGCGTTGTTCCTCATCGAGGACGAGACCGGCAGCGGCAAGACCGAGGCGGCGCTGATGCTCGCCCACCGGCTGATGCACTCCGGCCGCGCGGACGGGCTCTACGTGGCGCTGCCCACCATGGCGACGGCGAACGCCATGTTTGACCGGCTCTCGAGCGCGTATCGACGGCTCTTCGCGACGGGCGCCGAGCCCTCCATCGCCCTCGCCCACGGGGCACGGGACCTGCACGGGGGCTTTCGGGACGCGGTCCTCCGCGGGGGGCGATCCGAGACTCCGTACTCGGGTGCACCAGAGTCGGACGGCGAAGCCGAAACCACCGCGTCCGCCGCATGCGCCGCGTGGATCGCGGACGACCGGCGGCGCGCGTTCCTGGCCGACGTCGGCGCCGGCAGCGTCGACCAGGCGCTGCTGTCGGTGCTCCCGGGGCGACACCAATCGCTGCGGCTGCTGGGGCTGATGCGCCGCGTGCTCGTTATCGACGAGGTGCACGCCTACGACCCCTACATGCAGCGCGAGATCGAGCGGTTGCTCGAGTTCCAGGCGGGCCTCGGCGGCTCGGCGATCCTGCTTTCCGCCACGCTGCCGCGCTCGACCCGCGAGCGGCTAGCCGACGCGTTCGTGAAGGGGCTCCGCGAGGAATCGACCGGTCCTGACGCCGGCATGGACTACCCGTTGGCGACGGTCTGCGCAGCCGACGGGCGCTCGGCGACGAAGGTGTCCGGCCAAGCGGGTCGAGGGCGCGTCCTTCCGGTGCGGTTTCTCAGGTCCCCCGATGCCGCCATCGAGAAAGTCGAGCGGGCGGCAGGCGCCGGCAAGGCCGTCCTCTACATCCGCAATACGGTTGACGACGCGTTCGACGCCTGCGCGGCGCTTGAGGCGCGTGGGCTCACCCCCGGCGTCTTCCACGCGCGGTTCGCCTTCGCCGACCGTCTGGAGATCGAGCGGAAGGTCGCAAAGATGTTCGGCAAGCGCAGCACGGCATCCATGCGGGCCGGACAGGTGCTGATCGCGACGCAAGTGGTGGAGCAGTCCCTCGATCTGGACTTCGACGTGCTCGTCACCGACCTCGCCCCCATCGACCTCCTGATCCAGCGGGCGGGACGGCTCTGGCGCCATGACGGAGAGGAGCGCAACCGCGAAGGCCAGCCCGAACTGCTGGTCGTGGGGCCGGAAGCGGTTGCCGATCCGGGCGACGACTGGTTCCGGCGCGCATTTCCGAGGGCCGCGTACGTCTACAAGGACCACGCCC
>JAPOQV010000529.1 GCA_026710565.1 Spirochaetaceae bacterium
GGATGATGTGAAGTGATCTTGGACTCAATTTCCTCTTCTGCCATGACTTGCGTTGCGCTGCTTCACATAATCCCGGACTTCACATAATAGTCGTTATGCGAAGCTTCACATAACGCTTGCTCTGTGGAGTCCATCACCGCCATCGGCACGCGCCTCATGGCTCAGGGGGCATTCCTGAGGGATGAGCCCTGCTGCCGACCGTCACCACTCCCGTGCGCTCGCCAACACGAAGCCCGGAAGACCCAAGACGATCAGCCACGGCTCTGAGAGCCAGCGCCTGAACCTTGATCACGGCGTCCTCGGGCGAGCCCGCGTAGGTCATGACGCCGGGCAATTTCGGGACCTCGGCGATCCAGCGTCCTTCGCGCTCCTGCTCTACCTCGATGGCGAACTTCGCCGTACTACGGCAGCGGGCGGCTGAGCACGGGGAAGTCGCCGTCCCAGGTGAGCTCGGCGACGTACATGCCGGCCAGGTTGCGGCGCTCGTCCTCCATGTCGCCATGGTGGCTGATGCTGCGCAGGCGGTCCTTGCGGCGCAGGTCTTCCTTGCGGGTGCTCGACAACCACCAGCGGCCGGCCCAGCGGAAGATCTCGGCGGCGACGAACGGACCGACCAAGTAGATGCCGTTGGTGCCGGCGAACCGGTCGGGCCGGTCGCTGATGGTGTGCCAGGTGCCGGGTCCGTTGCAGAAGAACAGGTGGAAGACGCCGTCGCGCTCCAGGATGCACGGCGACTCGCAGCCGCCGGTGCCGCGCAGGCCGGCCGGGAACAGGAACACCGGCTCCGGCGCCAGCTCGAACCGGTCCCAGTCGGTGGTGGTCGCCAGGGCGATCGCCGAGTAGCCCAGCTTCGCGGTGACGATGTAGTAGATGTGGTACGTGTCGCCGATGCGCAGGACATGGCTGTCCTTGCAGGCGCCGTACGGCTCGGCCCACGGCGGGGGCGGCAGCACCGGGTTGCGCCCGTGGTAGCGCCAGTCGAGCAGGTCGGTGGAGAACGCCACGCCGCAACGGGTCCCCTGCATGCCCACACCGGTCGTGACGCAGGCGAAGCCGCCCGCGTACGGGTGGATGTTCACCGGCACGCCGGTGGCGACGCAGTCCCACTCCCCCTGCGGCGTGCTCAGGATCAGGCCGCGGTACTCCAGGTCGAACAGGCCGCTGCCGACCGCGTAGCCGGTGTACTCGTAGGCGAGCTTGCGGATGCGCGGATCGGCCTTCTCCAGGTCTTCGGGCGAGCCGGTGATGTGGAAGTTCCACAGCTTGCCTTCGTGCTCGACGAACGTGTTGTCGATGAAGCTCAGGCCGGGACCGGGGCGGTAGGCCAGCGCCATCACCTCGTCGAAGACGAACGGCTCCCGGCCGTTGGCCTGCCGCTTCAGGCGAGCCAGCCGGCCCGCCAGACTGCGCTCGTCCGCCGCCGGCGCCGGCGGAAACCGCTCCGCGATGCGGTCGCGCTCCTCGCTCGGCAGGATCGGCGGCCGCCCCTCGAGTGGAAACAGGCCGGATGGTTCGCGTTCGGTATCGCTCATCGGGCCTCAGCGTACCTGCACCGGGGGCCGATGGCGACCACAGCGGACGGCAAGAGCAGGCCGCCAATTCGACGGATCAGCGAGTACAAGCCGATCTCGACCACCAGGCCGAGAACGGCGTCGGCTTCCTCGGCGGAAAGCGTGCGATCGACGCACGGCACCGTGACCTGATCCGGTCTGGACCGTCGCCGCACGCGCGGTCGAGCCTGCCACGGTACGATAGCTGCCATCGCTCACCCTACCTTCGTCATCGGGCCGGCCGGGTCCGGGAAGACCGAGATACTGCTCCGTCGAACCGCGGAGCGGTACCGGCGAAATCCGTTCGCGGCCACCCTGGTGGTCGTGCCCACGGTCCGGCACGGCGATCAGTTCCGGCGGCGGCTGCTGGCGCTGTGCGGCGTGGCGCTCGACCTGCAGGTGGAGACTCCACGCGGAGTGGCCCGCAGGTTCCCTACCGGGACCGCTGCCGCCTCGATCGGCGCCTCGCGCGAGTTGCTCGGCAGCATCGCGCACCGGCAGATCGCATCCGGCGCCGCCGCTCACTTCGCGCCGCTTGGCGCAGCAGCGGCACTTCCGTTGCTGTGGGCGGCGGTGGAGGAGTTGGTGGCCGAGGATGTCTCCGCGGGCCGTCTCACGGCGGCGGCCGCCACGACCGGCGACCCGCAGCTCGCGGCGATCGCGGCCATCTACGGAGCCTGGCGCCGCGCGCTGCAGGAGCACGGGTGGCTCGCGCCGACGGCGCTGCCCGCCGCGGCCGCGGCTGCCCGCGACGCGCCCGGACTGCCGTTTCTGGTGATCGTCGACGGCTTTCGGTTCTTTCACGGCGGGGGGGTGGACCCGCTGGGCGCGCTCGCCCGTCCGCGCGACCTCCCTCTTGCGTTCGATCCCGACCCCCGTGCGCC
>JAPOQV010000530.1 GCA_026710565.1 Spirochaetaceae bacterium
CACCAGCTCGTGATTGTGGTTGTGGTAGGAGAAGTCGATGCCGGCCGCGGCCAGCCGATCGGCGACCGGGCCCAGCTCCGCGGCGAAGCGCTCGATCCCGCCGGCCTCGCGGTACTCCTCCGGCAGCCCGCCGATGGCGGCGTGCCGGCACCCCCAACCCCGGTGGACGTCGATCATGCGATCGAGATCGGTCAGGAACTCGTCCCACCCGAAGTGCGTCGCCGCGATCTCCAGGCCATGGTCCCGGGCCAGGCGCGCGACGTCCGCCGGATCGACCTCGCCGAATGCGGACACTTGCACGCCCGAGTATCCGGCGGCGCGCACCTTGGCGAAGGTCTCCGCCACGCCGTCGGCGGTGTCGGTATGGCCGCGCACCGTATAGAGCTGGGCGCCGATTCTGAGGTCGTTCATGTGGATTCTCCTGGATTCTCCTGAATTAGACTGACGCCGCCGGCAGTGCGTCGCGAATCGAGCTCGCAACCTGGGCGGCCAGCACCTGGGCGCCGGCTTCGGTGAAGTGGACGTTGCGCGGCGGCTGCAACTCCGTCATGCGAGGCAGCGCCAGCGCGTACAGATCGTCGACCGCGATCCCCCGCGCCGCGACCATTCGCGCGGCGACCCGATTGTAGCGCACCACGTCGGCGGGCGATCGCGACGCCGTGCCCTCCTGCACCGGCGTGGTGGTCGCCCAGATCAGCGCCGCGCCGGTGGCGTGTAGCCGGTCGAACAGCGCCTCCAGGTTCCGCTCGTACTCCTCGATCCCGACCTGCTGGGCGCCCGGCGCCTCCAACTGGGTGATGTCGTGGATGCCCCAGTTGCAGTGGATGACCCACCACCGCCCGTCGCCCAGCCAGCGGTCCAGCCCGGCCAGGGTGTGGCGGGTCGACCGGCAGTTGGCCGGCGCGCGGTGCACGGTGGCAACGCCTGCAAGCAGCCGGCGAACCGGCGCCGTGTAGGACATCGAGATCGAGTCGCCCAGCAAGAGCACGCGCGGGAGTGCGGGATCGTCCGGGACGTAGGCGAACTCCGGACGCCCGCGCCACTCCTCGGGCACGAGCGCCCACCACTCCGGCTCCGTCATCGCAGGCAACCCTACCCGATCCAATGAGACGGTTGCCAGTTGCCGCCCCCCACGCCAATCCCACAGACTGCGGGCTAGGTGATCCGCTCCCACTCGTCATGAGCACGGCCAGCACCCTCGACCGCAAGACCATCGGCGCGCTGCGCAGCGAGCGGCGCCGCCGGGCGCGCAGGTACCTGATGCTCTACGGATTCTGCGTGATCCCGGTCGCGGCGCTGTTCGTCTTCCACTACATCCCGATCTACGGGATCCTGCTGGCCTTCAAGGACTTCAAGTACAACCTGGGGATCCTGGGCAGCCCCTGGAACGACTTCCAGCACTTCCGCGACCTGTTCACCGATCCGTTCTTCCCGCGCATCGTGCGCAACAGCATCATCATCAGCGTCCTCAAGATCATCTTCGCCTTTCCGGCGCCGATCCTGCTGGCGATCCTGATCAACGAGATCCACACCCCCGCCCTCAAGCGCACCATCCAGTCGATCTCCTACCTCCCGCATTTCATGTCGTGGGTGGTGCTCGCAGGCATCATCAAGGAGTTGCTCTCCCCACAGCGGGGCGTGCCGTACTTCCTCTTCTCCCATGTCCTCGGCGCCGAACGGGTGCCCGACCTGCTGGCGGATCCGGAATTCTTCCGCGCGATGCTGGTGATGACCCACATCTGGCAGTCGATCGGCTGGGGCAGCATCATCTACTTCGCGGCGATCTCCGCCATCGACCCGGACCTGTACGAGGTGGCAGCCCTGGACGGATCGGGCCGCGTGCGCATGGCCTGGCACATCACCGTCCCGTCGCTGGTGCCGGTGATCACCGTGGTGTTCATCCTGCAGATCGGCCGTCTGCTCAATGCCGGCTTCGATCAGATATTCAACCTGTACCACACACTGGTCTACGAGGTGGCCGACATCCTGGACACCTACGAGTACCGCGTCGGCATCCTGCGCGGCGAGTTCGGCATCGGTACGGCGGTCGGCCTGTTCAAGAACGTGATCGGCGTGACGCTCCTGGTGGGCGCCAACCTGATCATCAAGCGGTACAACCAGTATGGCATCTGGTGAGCTGACGCCGCGCACGCCCGCCATCGGCCGCGGCGGCTCCTGGCTGCGGCGGCGCACGGGGGGGGGGGGCGGCCTTCAAGGCCTCCAACGGGCCGCGCCTCTGGCCGTGTTCTTGACCCTGCCCTGACCCC
>JAPOQV010000531.1 GCA_026710565.1 Spirochaetaceae bacterium
CGCCGCCGGTCGAAGCGCAGGGCGCGATTGACCTCGAAGAAGTGGAAGTGGCTGCCCACCTGGATCGGACGGTCACCGGTGTTGGCCACCTCGACCTGCACGGCCGGCCGCTCCGGCAGGCTGCGCCAGGAGTCGCGCGCCGGCCAGACCTGGCCCGGTTCCCAGCCATCGTGACGTCCTGAGGATGCCGCGCTCATTGGATCGGATGGTGGACGGTCACCAGCTTGGTGCCGTCGGGGAAGGTCGCCTCGACCTGCACGCTCGGGATCATGGCCGGCACGCCGCTCATCACCTGCTCGGCGGACAGGATCGTCCCGCCCAGGTCGACGATGTCGGTCAGCGAGCGGCCCTCGCGCGCCCACTCCATGATCTGGGTGGCGATGATGGCGGTGGCCTCGGGGTGGTTGAGCTTGACGCCGCGCTGCAGCCGGTCGCGCGCCACCATCCCGGCGACCGCCAGCAACAGCTTCTCTCGTTCGTGCGGTGTGAACATTCGTGCTCCGTTACTTGGGGCGTTTAGTTGCTGGCACGTACCTATGAATCAACCGCCGGATACAGGTTGGTCACCGACCAAGCGATTAGATCGCCGACCCTCGCAGCGACTGAAGAATCCGACGGAAGCCCGGTGATCTCGCTGTGGGATGGGTCGGCGTCGTCGCCGTCCTCAGCAGGGAGCGGAACATGAACGAAACGAAGCGACGCCAGGGAGCCGATGCTCTGCCTCGTCCTCCCCACGTTGAGCTCCGCAAGTCGTCCATTCCTTCTCATTTCCAGGCGTGAGCGAATTCGCACCTGCTCGATCTGCTGTGACTTCGACAACCCCTGAAACCAGTCGAGCCAGTTGACCGAAAGGCCACTGTCCCCCGATCGCAAGCGAAACGCCGAGCCCTCGACGCTGCCGTCTTCCAACACCAGTCGCGGCCTTACGTACCTGACCACATGGTCGGGATCGGGTATCATCATATCCGTCAGACGTTCAACCAGCAAGTCAGGTCAAACGCACGAAGCTGTCTTCTCACGCCCTCAACTGTGTCAACACCTGATGTCTGAGCGACTCTTGTAGATCCTACACGCCGCTTAAGGATTACATATTCGATCCACCCCGAACCAAGGAACTGAAGCCCTACGAGAGCAATAACGCCGTCCTTCCACACAGCGCGAAGTGTCCCACTATCAAGAAGAACAATCCCTGCCTGCGGCGCGGACGGAACCGATCGGATGAACGACCAGAAATCCCGTTCCGACGCACCGCTTAGAATGATACCATCTAGTAGTGCTTCCTCGCTCAACTCCTCAATTCTACCCCTGTATTTGCGCGAAGATCGGTTTCCTTCTCGTCGTTGAAAAGTTCCGGATAGAGTCCAGAGGTTTGGCCGTGCTGGATCGTGGTCCATGGTTCCCCACGCGTGCGTGTCTTCGCGGGCAACATGCCAAGTAGCAGCCACCTGGATAGCATGCTCCCAAGCGGAGAGAGTGAAAGACTCCTCAGTTTCCAGTCTCGGCGAGAATGCTGTCTCTAGTTGGTGGAACATCGGCGCCACGTCGCTATACGTGGTGTCGACCCCGGATCTGATCTGCTTCTCCAGGTGTTGGCAGTAGTTTCCTGCGTGCTGTGTGCTCGGGGAATCCGAGTCGTCAACTAGTGTGGCGGTTGTGTTCGAAGACGGAGACTGGAGCAAGTCGTCTTCGAGGAACTCTGTGGGCTTGACTCTAGCCACTACGGCGTCTCCACTCGTTGCCAGTATTCGTTCTGGATGGTCCGATCCGTGATGCTCAGAAAGCAATCCATTACTGTCATATGGGCGCGGTCAAACCAGCCGTCCACGTCCGGCTTTGCAGCTGCGGAGAGTTTCGCGGTGGCCTTGATTTCGATCAGGAGAATTGGAAGGATAGGTTCGTCGACAGTGAGTCCACTGCGAACACCAACGCTCAGTCGCATATCGTTCGCCCTCTCGAAAGCAAAGCTGCAGTTAAAGCCCGTAGATGCAAATCCTTCGATTCCGGGGAGTAACAACGAAAAAGCGGGTAAGACCATAGGAGTGTCCGGCGGCCCTGCCCAGAAGTCGCATCTGTGGATCGCGTTGATGTACGTCAACTCGCAGAGGTCTACGGTGGGTTCGGAAGCCCCGAGGTCGGTGCGAACGAAGTCAGCAAAGAGGTCGTAGTAACGATCGAACTGAGGCTTTATGATCCGAAACCTCGGGTATGCGTCAGCTCTGCGTCTCCAGTTGAACATAAACGCGCTTTTCTGAACCTGTAGAAGGCTCGCGTCGTCTTGGGAGACGAACCAGTAACGTGGGGTGGGAAAGACTTCGGTACCGGCAGTTATGTCCTCCATTGGAACCGGAGGGCGTTGTAGGGCAGTGGGGAAAGCGTCTCTGATCTGCGCCCAGAACAGGCCGATATGCTCCGTGCGCAGGTCCGCCAAAGGTGAGCTGAAGTACGTGGCAATGACAACTTCGTTGAGCGGCGGGTTCTTGAAATCCGGGTACATGATCGGTCAGCCGCGTTGGAAGGGGAGATCCAGGCTGGGCCGACTGGATGGCGTTGGTTGCATGGTGGTGAGTGGTGTGGGGAGAGGGTACCGGTTGGGATACCGGCGGGCAATAGGGAGGTGGAGGAGGGGCCCGCGGGCAGGGCATGTTCGGGTCGCAAGGAGAAGGGACGGACATGGGGGATGTAGGCGGACGTTCGCAAGACGCAAGGCCGTCAGTGAGGAGGACGGCGTTGACCGGAATGGCGTCGTGCCCCTACGGTGAGCGGACGATGGGAGCGAAGAAACGGATTCTGACCGGTGACCGGCCGACCGGCCCCCTGCACATCGGCCACTACGTGGGCAGCCTGCACAACCGGGTGCAACTCCAGGACGAGTACGAGTGCTTTTTCATCGTCGCCGACGTGCACACCATGACCACGCGGCCGGAGAAGCACCACCTGGAAGAGCTGGAGCGCACCATCCGCGAGGTGGTGCTGGACTACCTGGCGGTCGGCATCGACCCGGAGCGCTCGACCATCTTCGTGCAGAGCGCGGTCCCGGAGACCTTCGAGCTGACCACGCTGCTGAGCATGCTGGTGACCGTGCCCCGGCTGGAGCGCGTGCCGACGGTCAAGGAGATGGCGCAGGCGGCGCACCTGGACGCCCTGCCGTTCGGGCTGCTGGGCTACCCGGTGCTGCAGGCCGCCGACATCCTGCTGCCGCGCGCGCACCTGGTGCCGGTCGGCAAGGACAACGAGTCGCACCTGGAGGTGACCCGCGAGATCTGCCGCCGCTTCAACAAGCTGTATGGCCCGGTCTTCCCGGAGCCCGGCACCCTGCTCGGTGACTTCCCGGTCCTGCTGGGAACGGACGGTCAGGCCAAGATGAGCAAGAGCCTGGACAACACCATCTACCTCTCCGATGACGCCGACACCGTGCAGCGTCAGGTGATGGGCATGTACACCGACCCCAAGCGGGTGCGGGCCGACATCCCGGGGACGGTGGAGGGCAACCCCGTCTTCCAGTACCACGACGCCTTCAACGCCGACACGGCGGAGGTCGACGACCTCAAGGACCGCTACCGCCGCGGTGCGGTCGGCGACGTGGAGGTCAAGCGCAAGCTGGCGCGTGCGCTGAACGCGTTCCTGGATCCGATCCGGGAGCGACGCGCGGCGTACGCCGCCGACCCGGAGCGCATCGAGGAGATCATCGACGCCGGCAACGCCCGCATGCGGCGCGAGGCGCGGGAGACGATGGAGCAGGTGCATCACGCCATGGGGCTGAAGTTCGCGGAAGCGGCCGCCGGCGTGCTGGCCGGCGCCTGAACCGCGGTACTACCTTTCGACCGATGGCCAAGAAGCAGTTCAAGACGGAGGTCACGGAGCTCCTCCACCTGATCACCCACTCGCTGTACTCGCAGCGGGAGATCTTCCTGCGCGAGCTGATCTCCAACGCTTCCGACGCGCTGGACAAGCTCAAGTACCTGACCCTGACCGAGGACGACTACAAGGGCTTCCCGTTCGTGCCGCGCATCGACGTCGAGTTCGACGACAAGGAGGGCGCGACGCTGTCGGTCTCCGACACCGGGATCGGCATGGACGCCGAGGAGCTGGCCGATAACCTGGGCACGATCGCCCGCTCCGGCACGCGCCGCTTCCTGGACGACGCCAAAGGAGGTGCCGCGGCCGACACCAACCTGATCGGGCAGTTCGGGGTCGGCTTCTACGCATCGTTCATGGTCGCCGACCGGGTCGAGGTGACCAGCAAGCGCGCCGGGGACGACCAGGCGCACCGGTGGACGAGCGACGGGCACGGCCAGTTCGAGGTGGAGCCGGCCGAGCGGGCGCAGTCGGGCACCACCGTCAGCCTGCACCTCAGCGACGACGGCAGGGAGTTCGCCTCCCGGTACCGGATCGAGGGGATCGTCAAGCGCTACTCCAACCACATCCCGCATCCCATCCACCTCCACTACGCGGAGCCGGCCGGCACCGACGAGGAAGGGGCCACGCCCGAGGAGAAGGTGGAACAGATCAACGCCGCCTCCGCCCTCTGGAAGCGCCCCAAGTCGGAGCTGACCGACGACGACTACCAGGAGTTCTACAAGACCCTCACCGTCGACACGGAGGATCCGCTGCACTGGGTGCACACGCACGCGGAAGGCACGCTGGAGTACACGACGCTGTTCTATGTGCCGGCCAAAGCGCCGCCGGACCTCTACTACGCCGACTACCAGCCGGGCGTGAAGCTGTACGTGCGGCGCGTGTTCATCACCGACGACGACCGCGAGCTGCTGCCCGCCTACCTGCGCTTCATCCGCGGCGTGATCGACTCCGAGGACCTGCCGCTGAACGTCTCGCGCGAGATCCTGCAGCAGAACCGCACCATGGCGGCGATCAGGCAGGCGTCGGTGAAGAAGGTCCTGTCCGAGCTGGCCGGCCTGGCGAAGAACAACTCGACTGCCTACGAGCGCTTCTTCAGCGAGCTGGGCCGGGTGCTCAAGGAGGGGCTCTACCAGGACCCCGGCAACCGTGAGCAGCTCCTGGAGCTGGTGCGCTACCGGTCGAGCTCCGAGGACGGGCTGGTCAGCCTGGCCCAGTACAAGGAGCGCATGTCCTCCGACCAGAAGGCCATCTACTACATCACCGGCGACCGCTCGGCCGACCTGCGGCGCTCGCCGCTGCTGGAGGCCTACCGGGCGAAGGGTTTCGAGGTCCTGATCATGGAGGACGAGATCGACGAGCTGGTGGTGCCCGCCATCGGCACCTACGGCGATCTCGAGCTCAAGTCGGTCAACCGCTCGGACACGGCCGACGACCTCAGGGACGACCGTGATGACGAGAGCGAGAAGAAGATCGAGCCGCTGCTCGGCAGGATGAAGAAGCTCCTCTCCGATCAGGTCAAGGACGTGCGCCCGAGCGCCCGCCTCTCGGACTCCCCGTCCTGCGTGGTCGCCGACGGCAGCGATCCGACCCTGGCCTTCCAGAACGTGCTGAAGCAGCTCGGCCAGCGCGACCTGCCGGACAGCAAGCCGATCCTGGAGGTCAACCCCGGCCATCCGATCATCGTCGGGCTCGCCGAACGCGGCGACGACGCCCTGCTGGACGACGCCAGCCGGCTGCTGCTGGAGCAGGCCCTGCTCATCGAGGGGGTCCGCCCGGAGGATCCGATCGCCTTCGCCAAGCGCCTGAACCGGGTCATGGAGCGCGCCCTCGGCTGACGTGCGCATCCTGCTCGTCAGCGACTCGTACGGTCTGGTCGACGGCGTCAGCCGCAGCATCGAGGCCGAGTTGGCGTACTTCCGGGAGCGGGGCGACACGGTGGTGGTGGTTTCCACCAACACCGAGCACACGCGCACCTACCACCTGGTCGCCTATCGCGGCTACTACCACGTGTTCGACGCCGATCCGCGGCGGCTGGCACGGCGGCTGTCAGGGCACCGGTTCGACGTGGCCTACGGGCACTGCGTGGCCCCGCAGGGGCTGTTCTTCCTGCTGTACCTGTCGGCTCGCTTCGGCGTGGCGGCCGTCAATCGCTTCACCACCTACGCGCCGGACTACATGGTCTACACCTATCCGCCGGGGTCGGGTCCGGCCGCGCAGGCGCTGATCCGCCGGATGCTCACCTGGCTGCTCGGCCTCACGCAGCGGCGCATGCACCGCGTGCTCCTCAGCATCCTGTGTGAGAAAATGCGGCGATATCTGGTGGAGGTCCTGCGCGTGGCACCCTGGCGTGTGGTCGAGAACCGGTTCCCGGAGCGCGCCACGCCCCCGCCACGCACCCGTCCGCGTCCGGGAGCGGCCGCCGGAGCGGGCGGCGAGGTCGGCATCCGCCTGATCACCCCGGGGCGCCTGTCCGCGGAAAAGAACGTCGAGCTGCTGGTGTCGGTCTGGAACACGGAGCTCGCGGATCGCTACCCGCACGCGGAGTGGCACCTGGTCGGGCCGGGGCCGCTCACCGACTGGGTGCGCCGCTCGGTGCGTGCGCCCGAACGAGTGCGGCTGCTCGGCGCGGTCAGCCGTGAACGCATGCTGCGCGAGATGGTGGAAGCGGACCTGATGCTGTACGCAAGCCTCGGCGACACCTTCGGACTGGTGATCACCGAAGCGAAGCTCTGCCGGCTGCCGATCGTGGCGCTGGCCGACGACGCCGGCGTGTCGGCGCAGATCACCGACGGCGCGGTCGGCGGTTACCTGGCCGCGGACCGGGCGGAGTACGCGCCTGCGATCCACCACGCGCTGGCCAACCCGGAGGAGGCCGCGCGCGTCGCGGAGCGTGGCGCACGCGACGTCGCCGAGCGCTTCGGCCCGGCCGAGTACGACCGGCTGGCCGCCCTCCTCCAGCGGGCCCCCCCCCGCCGGGTCCGGTTGAAGGTACCGGCCGCCCGCGCCGTCGGTGATCTGCGCCGACACGCCGCCGTCGTCGGCCAGCTCCACGATCGGCAGCCGGCAGAGCTTCGCTTCGGTGATCACCAGTCCG
>JAPOQV010000532.1 GCA_026710565.1 Spirochaetaceae bacterium
GACGCCGCAACCAGCGGCAACAGGAGGACGATCTGCATGTCGCCCATCGCCACGGCCACGGCGCCCGTGGTGCCTTCGCTTCGCGCAGCCAGAGAGCTGCGCGCCGACCCAACACCAAGGCCGCTTCCGTCGAGAAAGACAAGACTCCAGCCGCGACCCGACCGGCCCCGAAGGGCCAAGGAGGATACATGAACACTCTGACCCCGATCCTGCGGGAAGGCAACCTGCCCCGGCGCGCACACCGCCCAACCGGGGAAGCGCGATGACCAGCAACGATACCGCGACGGTCAACCTCGACCGGCTGCACCCGAGCGCGGCACCGATCCGGCGCAACGTGGCGACCGGCGAGGCGCACGCCGAACTGGTCGCGTCGATCCGCGCGCACGGCCTCTTGGAGCCGCTGGTGGTCGACGCGCAGGGCCAGGTACTCGGCGGCAACCGCCGACTGGAAGCGCTGCAGGACCTGGTCGCGCGCGGCGTGCTCGCAGCCGACGCGCCGATCCCGTGCACGGTGGTGCCCGACGAGGCGGACGGCGACGAGATCGCACTCGCCGAGAACACCGTGCGGGTGGCGATGCACCCGGTCGACCAGGCCGTGGCGTTCCACGGGCTGCACGAGCGCGGCGCGACACTGGAACAGATCGCAGGCCGCTTCGGCACCGGCAAGCGCGTGGTGGCGCGCCGCATCCGGCTGGCTGCCCTGGCGCCGCCGATCATGACCGCGTACAAGGCCGGCGAGATTACCGAGGAACTGGCGCATGCGTTCGCCACCACGGCCGACCAGGACCGACAGATGGTGGTGTTCAACGACATGCGCGAGCAGGACGACGGGGACTACTACTACGACGAGTACATCAGCCGCCGCGGGGTGTTGGAGCGCCTGGAGCAGGACAAGGTGCGCTCGGACTCCTGGGCGGCCGTGTTCGTCGGCCTCGACCACTACCGGGCCGCCGGCGGGCCGGTGGAGGAGACGCTGTTCGAGGACTACAGCACCCTGACCGACCTCGGGCTGCTGGAGCGCTTGGCGAAGGAGCGGCTGGACGAGGAAGCCGCGAAGATCACCGGCTGGAAGTGGGTGCAGACCACGCTCGGCGAGGAGTGGCAGATCAGGCAGAGCATGGGGCGCATCTGGCCCAAGAAGCCGGAGCCTACCGCCGCTGAGCAGGCCGTGCTCGATGAGCTGGCGCAAGCCGAAGCGAACTGCCCCTACGGTGACGAGCTGGACGCGCTGCCAGCGGAACAGGTGACGGAGCTGCGCCAGAAGCTGAGTGCGCTTCGCCACGAGGCGCGCACCGTCCAGAACGAGCTATCCGAGCGCGCGGAATGGAGCGACGAGCAGCGTGCCGCGGCCGGCGTGCTGCTGTACATCGACCGGCGCAGCGGCAAGCTCAGCATGATCGAGGGGCTGCTGCGCGAAGGCGACCGGAACCCCGATGCGCGCCCGCCCGACGACGAGGGCGGCGCCAGCGCCGCCACCCTGCACACCGCGGGCAGCGGCACGCCGGACACGAGCAAGCCCAGGAAACCGCCCGAGGCGCACTCCCAGGCGGTGCGCGACAGCATCACCACGCTGCGCACCGCCGTCCTGCGCCACGCGCTGGCGCTCGACGATCAGATGGCCGTCGACCTGCTGACGTTCCACCTGCTGATGCTGGCCGCCGGCGACCTGCACCAGTACGGGCGCCGCCACCACGAGCGCGCGCTGCAACTGGCCGTGAGCGAGACCCCCGCCCCGCCCGCCGCGGGCGCGACCGAGGCGCTGACGCAGTACTGCGAGCCGGTCGGCTACGACATGAGCTGGTATGACCCTGCGGTGCCGCTCGCCGAGGCGTTCGAGACCTACCTCGAATTGCCGGTGCCCAAGCGCGCGCAGCTGCTCGCCGCCGTGGTGGCGAACCTGCTGTTGCCGAGGCGCATCGAGAGCGACGTCCAGGACGTGATCGGCGTGGCCGCGAAGCGCATGGAGGTCGTCTACGCGGGCGAGATCGCGGCGATCGGGCGCGACACGTGGAGCGCCGACCTGTACTGGGGGCGGCTGCGCAAGGACACCATCCTGGACGAGGCGCGGCCCTGGCTCGGCTCCGAGTGGGCGGACAACGCCAGGAAGCTCAAGAAGCGCGCCCTGGCGGCGGAGGTCGCCGAGAAGATGCGCGACCACGCCGCCAGCTACCTCCCCGAGGGGTTCGTGGCCCGGCGGCAGCCCGCCCCCGCCCCCGACGCTTATGCCGACTGATTCCCCGCTCCGCGCCCGCCGCGCGGCCCGCTCCTGTGCGGGTGCGCGGCGCGGCGGCCCCCTGGGGCGCCTGGTGGCGTCTTGGGCGAGGGTTCGATTCCCTTGCCGCCCCGTCGGCGCAACCGCGCCCAAGGAGACCACGATGAAGAAAGTGGTTCTGCCGATCGCCGCACTGCTGGTGATCCTGATTGCCGTCGCCGTGTTCGGCGGCGCCCGGGCACCAGTGCCCGCCGTTCACGAGGCACCGGCTGACGCGCGCGCGCTGCCGCATGCCGACGCCGCTCCGGTCGCGTTCGACCCGTTCACCGGGTGGGGCGTTGCCGGCCTGCAGCACGACGGGCCACCAGTGGCCCGTTCACAAGCGGCACCGCCGCTCGTCGAGGTCGATCCGTTCGACCGCTACGGCGTGGCAGCGCCGCCCGTGTTCCGGGCGCACCCCGTCACCGGCCCCTGGGACGGGCAGAGCTTCGCCGAGGCGCGCGCAACGTACGCGCCGGCGGCCGCGCTGCCGGACGCCGGCACCGGGCCGGTTACGACCGACGCCGACGCCTGGTGGCTCGCGGCGCCGCCCGATGCCAAGTAGGGCGGTATGGTGGAAGTGTTGATCGGAGCGGCGGCCTTCCTGGCTGCCGCTCCGGTGGTGTGGGCCATCGCGCGGCTGGCGTTGTGGCCGTTCCTGCGCCGCCGCGGCGCGCCGGTCGCCCCGGAGGATCGCCCATGCTGACCGGCCTGCTCGGCGACGTGCTGCTGGTGGCCGGCGTGACCGCGTACGCGCTCACCCTGCTGCACCTGATCGCCGTAACCGTGCAGCGCACCCGCTGGCGGCGCGAGTTCGACGGCTGGCGCATCGTCCAGCGCCAGCGCATCACCCGCCGGTTGACCTGGTAGCCGGCTGGCGGCGCACGCCGGATGCACCCCGCGCAGCGGCACCGTTCCGCTGCGCGGGGCGGGGGTTCGACTCCCTCGCGCTGCCCTTCCGCCCCACATGGGGGGCGAGAATACCGTCAGGAGGAACCACCCTTGAAGGACACCACCCACGATACGCCCACGGATGAACGCGCCACGTCCGGCGCTCTCGTGCTCGTCGATGCCGCTGCCGTGAGCGATGCGCCGGTCGCGCCGCCTTCCGCGCCGGTCCCCGTCGTCACCGTGCCCGGCCCGCCCGACATCAACCCGGCGATGGTCTACCTGGCCGCCAAGCCCTCCGCCGTCGGACGCCGCGGCCTGGAGCGGTCGCTTGCCCC
>JAPOQV010000533.1 GCA_026710565.1 Spirochaetaceae bacterium
CCGAACGCGTATACGCCGCCCCACCTGGCCGACAAGATCTTCACCTCCCGCGCCGCCCTGCACGGTGAGCGCAAGCAGGTGACGGTCGTGTTCTGCGATCTGGCGAACTCGACAGGTATCGCCGAGCGACTCGGTGCGGAGGCGATGCACGAGCTCCTGAGCCGGTTCTTCCAGCTCGCCCTCGATGCCGTCCATCGCTACGAAGGCAACATCAACCAGTTCCTCGGCGATGGCTTCATGGCGTTGTTCGGAGCCCCGATCGCGCATGAGGACCATGCCCGGCGCGCGGTGCTCGCGGCCCTGCATCTGCGCCGCCGGATCGACGCGTGGAACCGCGCCGAGGCGGGCCGGCGCGGCGTCCGGTTGGCGATCCGCTGCGGGATGAATACCGGCAGCGTGGTGGTGGGAGCGATCGGCGACAACCTGCGCATGGACTACACGGCCGTGGGAGACATCACCAACGTGGCATCCCGTCTGGAAGGGCACGCCACCACCGGCCAGATCGTGATCTCGGAGACCACCCACCGTCTGGTGGAGGGATACTGCGAGGCGCGCTATCTCGGGACGCTCGCCCTGAAGGGGAAGGCGGCCCCGACACCGGCCTGGGAAGTGCGTGCCGCGTTCAAGTCTGTCACCCGGTTCGACGTGGAAGTCGAACGCGGCCTGACCCGATTCACGGGTCGCGAGCGCGAGCTGCACGCGCTGCAGGAGCGCTTCGCCCGGGCGCGGGCCGGTCACGGGCAGGTGGTGGTTCTGATCGGCGACGCCGGGATCGGCAAGTCGCGTCTGCTGCTGGAGCTTCGTCAGCGGCTCGAGGCAGCCGACGCTGCCGCAACGGCCGGTGCCGACTGGCTCGAAGGCCGCGCGCTGTCGTTCGCCGGCTCCTCGGCGTTTCATCCCCTGATCGACCTGCTCAGAAGGAACTTCGGGATTGCCGCGGCGGATGCCGCCCCGGCGGCCGTCGCCAAGGTCGAGCGCGCCCTGCTCCGTCACGGCGAGCCGTTCCGCCCCGACCTGCCGTATCTGCGCTACCTGCTCACCGGCGACCCGGGCGATGGGACGGTGCGCGACATGGACCCGCAACTGCGCCGCGGCGAGCTGTTCCGGGCACTGCGCCGGGTCCTGTTTCATGCCCCGGAGGGGCGCCCCCGCGTGATCGTCCTGGAGGATCTGCAGTGGATGGATCAGGCGACGCAGGACTTCCTGGCCTCCTGCGCCGGCAGCATTCCGCGCAGCCGCGTCCTGGTGCTGGTCACCTGTCGGCCCGGCGATGAGCCGCCCTTCGGCGATGACACCTGGCAGACGCGCCTGCACCTGCAGCCGCTGTCGACCACGCACAGCGTACGGATCGCCCAGGCCATGCTGAGCGTCGATCTGCTGCCGGACGAGCTGGCCGGCCTGCTCAGTCGCAAGACCGAGGGGAATCCGTTCTTCGTCGAGCAGGTGGTCAGATCGCTCCGCGAAGCCGGCGCCATACGCGAGGTGGACAACCGTTGCGTGATGACCAGGCCCATCGCGGACATCCCCCTTCCGGAGAGCGTCCACGACGTGCTGACGGCGCGCGTGGATCGCCTGGACGAGCAGCAGAAGGCGACGCTCCAACTCGCGGCGGTGGTCGGCCGGGAGTTCACCTACCGGCTGCTCGCCCGCCTGGAGGCGGACCGGGCGGGCCGGCTGGATGCCCGGCTGCGGGAGCTTGCGACCGGCGAGCTGATCTGCGAGCTGAGTCGGGATTCCGATCGGACCTATGCGTTCAGCCACGCGCTCCTGCGCGACGTGGCATACGACTCGCTGTTGGCCGGCAACCGGCGCGACCTGCATCGGCTCATCGGCGAAACCATCGAGGAGTTCGACGCGCCACGCATGATCGAGCACGCGGTGGCGCTTGCGCATCACTTCGAGCAGGCGCAGGCGTGGGACAAGGCGCTGACGCATCTGGTGCGCGCCGGGCGGACGGCGCAGCAGGCATCGGCCCTGAAGGAGGCGCTCGACTTCCACGAGCGCGCCCTGGCCGTCTGTGAGCGGCTCGGTTCGGCGGTCGATCCGGAGACGCACCGGTCGATCTACGCCCGCAAGGGCGAGGCGCACTTCCTGCGCAGCGAGTTCCTGCTGGCCGTCGAGGCCCATCGGCACGCGCTGCGGATTGCCCGCCGGGTCGGCGACCGGGCGCACGAAGCGGACGCGCTCTACAGGATGGGCTTCGCCTACCACTGGGCGCACGAGTTCGAGCAGGCGCTTCACTGCAGCGAACGCGCCAAGGCGTTGGCGCTGGCGATCGGCGCCGGCTCCACGGTGGCGGCGTGCACGTTCGTCATCGGCTATGTGCACGCGGTGCTCGGGGAGCTCGACGAGGCGACCCGCCACTGCGAAGACGCGCTGCGCATCAGTCGGCAGGCCGGGGACGCGGAGCATGAAGCGTTCAGCCTCTTCGTGCTCGGGCAGGTACGGAACTGGAACGGGGAGTACGCACCGGCGCTCCGGCTCCTGGAGCAGGCGCTGCGCATCGGCAGGACCGGGAATCTGCCGTTCGTCGTCGTCGGCGTACTGTGGATGGCCGGGATCGTCAGGTGTGGCCGGGGCGACTACGAGGAAGCGCTCGGCTCGCTCCGCGAAGCCCTGGATCTGAGCGAGCGGCTCGATGACCGGGCGTACCGGGGACGGATTCTCAATACCCTCGGTTGGGTCTGTGGCGAGCTCCACGACTTGCACGCGGCTCTCGCGTACAACCGATCGTGCCTCCAGGCTGCGCAGGAGATCGGCGACCCGGAGATCGTCCGCAACGCGCAGTTGAACCTGGCCGACACCCTCGTGCTGACGGGTGATCTGGAGGAGGCCGAAGGGCACCTCGAAGCGGTCCACGAACGCCTGCAGCAGCGCGGCACCTGGGGCGAGGACTGGATGAAGTGGCGGTATGCCCAGCATCTCTGGCACAGCCTGGGCGAGCTGTGGCTGCGCAAGGGAGACGGCGAGATGGCGCTCATCTACGGTGAGGCGTGCTGCCGGGGGGCCGAGCAGGCGGGCAGCCGCAGGAACCTCGCCAAAGGATGGCGCCTGCGTGGACAGGGGCTGCTCGCACAGGGGCGCCCGGAGGAAGCCGAGCAGGCCCTGCGCCGGGCGCTGGCGATCAGCGTGGATCTGGGCAATCCACCACAGCTCTGGCGCACGTGGCAGGCGTTGGCCCTGCTGTACGAGGAACGGAGCGAGCCGGAGCGGGCCCACGCCGCGTATCGCGATGCCCTGGAGGTGATCCGGCGGGTGGCGGCGAGACTGCAGGACCCGGCACGTCGGCGCACGTTTCTGGCCGCGCAGCCGGTACGACAGATCCGTGCAGGAGCGGCGCGCACCCGATGACGGCGCGACAGTTCGTCGCGAACGTCCAGGCCGGAGCGCTCACCGGGTTTCTGAACGTGGTCTCGATGACTACCTACGCGGCGCTGATCTTCTCCGGACCGCTGCAGGCGCATCTGGCCACCGGGATCGTCCTGCTGCTGGTCAGCACGGTGGTACTCGCGCTCGGCGGGACCCTGGGAAGTGACTATCGCGGCATGATCTCCTCCGTCCGCGGGCCCACGATCCCCATCCTTGCGGCCATGGCGGCGGCGATTGCGGAGACGATGGGCGCGCAGGGCAGGGAGTCCGGCCTGATGGCAACGGTGATCGCGGCCATCGCCATCACCGGCATCGTGAGCGGCCTGGTCATGGCGCTGCTTGGACAGTTCCGCATGGGCAGGCTGGTGCGCTATTTCCCCTACCCCGTGATCGCCGGGTTTCTCGCCGGAGTGGGGTACCATCTGTTGACCGGCGGGTTGTCGATCGCGGCAGGTCAGCCCATCGCGTGGGATCACGTGTCGGCGTGGTTCGCTCCGCAGCCGATGCGGCAGTGGCCTCTTGCGTTGGCGTTCGGGGTGGTCATGTTCATCCTGCAACGACAGAGGAGCCGTCTGTTCGTCGTGCCGGCGCTGTTGCTGGTAGCGACAGCGGCGTTTCATGCGCTGCGGTCGTCGAGTGGGCAGACGCTGGCGGAAGCCGCCGCGGCGGGATGGCTGCCGTCGCTGGTCGCGTCCCCGTTGTCGTTGCCCCTGCTCGGCTTCGACGACTTGGCGGCCGTGCACTGGCCGACCGTGGCCGCCCAGGCCGGCGACATCGCAGCCGTGGCGACCTTGTGCGCGATCCTGCTGCTGCTGGACGTGGCGGCGATCGAAGTCATCGTCAATCGGGAGATCAGGCCGAATCAGGAGCTGAAGGTCGCCGGCGTGACGAGCGTGGTATGCGGTCTGGCCGGCGGCTGCCCCGGCGTTCCGAGCCTTACCGATACCGTTTTCGCCTACCGGCTGAACGGCGACCGCCGTCTGACGGGGGCCGTGACCGTCGTCTGCCTTGCGATGGCCGCCGCCGCCGGGGCCGGCTTCGTGCGCGTGGTGCCGATGTTCGTCCTGGGCGGGCTGCTGGTCTATCTGGGAATCGACTTCCTGTGGCAATGGGCATGGGATTCCAGAAAGGAGCTGCCGCTGGCGGATTACCTGGTCGTGCTGCTGATTCTGGTGGCATGCGTGTGGAAGGGGATTCACGTGGGAATGATATTCGGGGTGTTGGTATCGGTCGTCCTGTTCGTGATCACCTACAGCAGGCTCGCGACCATCAAGAGCGAATACACCGGGCGCGATCACGTCGGCCACATCGAGCGCGATCCGCAGATACGGACGATTCTCGACCGCGAGAGCGCCTGCATCGTCATCATGAAGCTGCAAGGCGCCATCTTTTTCGGGACCGCCAGCGACGTGATGAGCAACATCCGCGACAAGCTGGCCTCACCGGATCCGGCGCCGGTGAAGTACCTGGTCCTCGACCTCAAGCACGTCAACCTGATGGACACCTCGGGCATCAGGAGCCTGACGCGGCTGGCCCAGTTGACCGAGAGTCGCGGGGTCTCGGTGGCGGTCACCGGCCACGACGTACGGATCCGCGAGCAACTGGAGGGCAGCGGATTCTTCACCGAAACGAACGCGGCAGCGCCGGTTCGCCGCTGTCAGTTCGCGCAGCTCGACGAAGGCGTCGCCTGGTGCGAGAACCGGATTCTGGATGACCTGCACATTGCGGGGGCGGCGGGAGCCGATACGCTCGAAGACCGGTTGGCCAGGATGCTGGCTGACGGGGGAGCCGCGCGTGCGATGGCGCCCCTGTTTCGGCGGGAGGAACATGCCGAGGGGAGCTGGCTGTTCCGGGGCGGCGAGCCGGGAGCGTGGCTGTATCTGGTCGACTCCGGCCTGCTGTCGGTGGTGATCGACACCGCGGACGGAGAGGAGCGCATCGTCGGCGTCTATACCAGCGGCGCGATCCTCGGCGAGATGGCCGTCTACATGGAGGGAGAGCGCACGGCGGGTGTGCGGATCGACCGGCCCAGCGTGCTGTTCCGTCTCGACGCCGATGCATTGCGGGACCTGCAGGTGCGCCATCCCGAAGCCGCCGGGCGCTTTCATGCCTTCGTCGTCAGGATGATCGCGGGACGCCTGGATCGCTCCACGCGCGAGCTGCGCCACCACCTGTAGCGGATCGGGAAGCAGCGAGATGTACGTCCGGTTCTGGGGCGTGCGCGGGAGCATCCCGGTCAGCAATCCCGGTTGCGTTCGCTCCGGCGGCAATACCGCCTGCGTCGAAGTCCGTTGCGGGCAGACGGCGTTCATCTTCGATGCCGGTTCCGGCCTGCGCGAGCTCGGCGCGGCCCTGGTCGAGGAGGGATGCGCCGAAGTCGACCTGTTCCTGTCCCACGGTCACGTCGACCACGTGCTCGGTCTGCCGTTCTTCGCGTTCGCCTTCCGGGCCGGCAACCGACTGCGGCTGTGGTCCGGCGGGCACGCGGCGGGCGGCGGCACCGAGCGGGTGGTGCGCTCCCTGATGGGCTCGCCGCTGGCTCCCGTGGGACCCGATGCGTTCGCCGCCGACGTCACATTCCGCGACTTCCGGCCGGGCCGGACACTGCATCCGCATCCCGGCATCGCGATTCGCACCACGCCGCTGCGTCATCCCGGCGGGGCGACCGGCTACCGCATCGACCATGCAGGAAGGAGCGTCTGCTACGTCACCGACACCGAGCACGAGCCCGGCACGCGGGACGAGAACGTGGCCGGGCTCATCGACCGGGCGGACATCGTGATCTACGATGCGATGTTCACCGATGAGGAACTTCCGCACCATCGCGGCTGGGGACACTCGACCTGGCAGGAAGGGGCGCGGCTGTGCCGTGCGGCGGGAGTCGGGACGTACGCCATCTTTCACCACGCGCCGGGTCGCGACGACGATGGCCTCGACGCGATCGAAGCCGCGGCGCGCCGCCTCTTCGCGGGGGCCGTGGTGGCCCGCGAAGGGCTGACCCTGAGCCCGTGAGTGGGGTGGATGAGGTGACCGCACCCGAACCGGGCCGCCATTACCTGCACGGCTACTCGTCGCGGCAGAGCGTCGCGCCGGGGGAGCGGGTCGATCTGCACGTGTCGACCAGCCTGGCCGGCTACTCGTTGACGGTCGCGCGGGTAGGGGCAGGCGAGGTGGAGGTCTGGCGACGGGAGCGGATCGCCGGCACCGAGCACCCGGTGCCGGCCGACGCCTCCTCGCACGGGTGTTGCTGGCCGCCGGCGCTGGAGCTGACGGTGGGGCGCGAGTGGCCGTCGGGCTACTACCGGGTGTCGATGCGAGGCGAGGCTCCGGGCGGACAGCCCGTGCGCGGAGCGATGGCGTTCGTGGTCCGTTCGGCCGCGCCCGGGCGCACGGCCCGCATCCTGTTGCAGCGCACCGCCAACACCGACAACGCCTACAACCGCTACGGCGGCTCCACGCTCTACTACGGCCCGGACGGACCGGCGACGCGGGTGTCGTTCGAGCGGCCGTTCGCCGGGTTCGAGCCGATCGGGGACTACCGCTACTCCATCCCGAAGGATCTGGAGGTCACCGGCGACGGCCGCACCCTGACCGACGAGATGGCGGCCGCGCTCGCCGAGCGGGGCGTGGACACCGCCCGTCCCACCTTCCTGCGGCCTGCCCGCGTGGCGGACTGCTGGAACCTGCAGCAGGCCGAGCTCACCCTGGGACTGCACCGGCAGTCCGGCCGCGTCGACGTGTACGACTCGTTCAGTTCCTGGGCGAGTTGCTGGCACAACTGGGAGGGGCCGTTCGTGGCCTGGGCGGAACGGGCCGGCTACCGGATCGACTACGCGGTCTCAGGCGACCTGGAGTTCCACCCGGAGATCCTCGACCGGTATCGGCTGGGGCTCTCGGTCGGCCACGACGAGTACTGGTCGAAACCGATGCGCGACCACCTGGAGGACTACATCGGCCGCGGCGGCAACGTCGCCTTCCTCTCCGGCAACTGCGCCTGGTGGCAGGTACGCAGCGAGGAGGAGGGCCGCGCGCTGGTCTGCTTCAAGGACCACGCCCTCGATCCGCACTTCGCGAGCGGCCGGCACGACACCCTCACCACGATGTGGTGCCACCGGCTGATCGGCCGGCCGGAGAACCGGCTGACCGGCGTCAGCTTCGCCTACGGCGGGTACCACCGCTTCTTCGGCATGATGGAGGACGGTCCCGACGCCTATACCGTGCACCGGCCCGATCACTGGTTGTTCGAGGGCACCGGGATGGACCGCGGGCAGGTGTTCGGCGCGCGCGACCGCATCGTCGGCTACGAGTGCGACGGCTGCCGGGTCGCATGGCGCGGCGGGCTGCCGTTTCCCACCCATGAGGACGGTACGCCGGAGAGCTTCCACATCGCGGCCCACGCGCCTGCCGCGCTGCGCCGCGTGGACGCCTCTGTGGAGCAGGCCAGCCGGGCCATCCTGGGCGACGACGGCGGCACGCTCCCGCAGCCGGGGCTGGCCGTGATGGGGACCTACACCCGCGGCGGCACGGTGGTGACGGCCGGCTGCACGGAGTGGAGCAACGGCCTGCGCGGCGGCGATCCCACGGTGGACCGCATCACGCGCAACATCCTGGAACGCTTGGGTTGACCGACCTCCAGCCGACCGAACAGGGCTGGAAGTACCTGACCAATCCGGAGTCTGTTCCGAATTGGTTAGACTATTTCGGAGCGAGTTCCGAAATGGTGCGGTAATCTCGCACTCTGCGTAATCGGGGAGGGCTGAGACCATGAGTGATCTGCACATCGCGGACGTGAGCGTGGTGGACGTGGCGGCCGGGGCCGTGCGTCCTGCGCAATCGGTGCGGGTCTCGGACGGCGTCATCGCCGAGGTGGGCGCAGATGTGCCGCAGCCGCCCGCGTCCGCGACGACCATCGACGGCCGCGGCCTCTCTCTGTGCCCAGGCCTGATCGACACCCACGTCCACTTCTTCCTGGACGGCAGCAGCACGCCGCGCCAGAACTTCGTCGCCGTCGACGAGGCCGAGCGCCGGCGGGTCGCGGTGCGCAACGCCGGCGTCGCGATCGCCGCCGGCATCACCACGATGCGCGACCTGGCCGCACCCGCCGAGCCGATGTTCGAGCTCAGGCGCGAGATCGAGGCGGGCGGGGTGACCGGGCCGCACGTGATCTGCTGCGGCTACGCGCTCATGCGCCCGGCCGGGCACTGCCACTGGCTCGGCGGCATCGAGGTGACCTCCCGGGCGGAGGTGCGCGCCGCGGTCGAGCGCCAACTCGCCCAGGGCGGCGACTACGTCAAGCTGATGGCCTCCGGCGGCGGCCTGACGCCGGGCACGCGCCCGCACGAGGCGGACCTGCCACTGGAGCTGATGCGGGAGGCGGTCGCGGTGGCCGAGGCGGCAGGCACCTACGTGACCGCCCACTGTCACGCCACCGAGAGCATCGAGCGCGCCATCGATGCGGGACTGCCGATGATCGAGCACGCCACCTTCGCCGAGCCGCCCGGACGCTACCGCTACGACCCGGACGTTGCGCAGCGCATCCGCGACCGCGGCATCGTGGTGGTCCCGACCGTGTACTGCGCGCTGCAGAACGCCGCCAAGTTCGAGCGGCAGGGCACGACCTACAACCCCGAGGACGTGGGCGCGGTCGCCCGTCTGCGCGGCCGGCTGACCAATACCGGGCTCTTCCACAGGCTGGGCGTGGCGCAGATCGCAGGCACCGACTGCGGGGCGATCGACACCCGCTTCGACGCGCTGGTCGACGAGCTTCTGACCTACGTGCAGGCCGGCATGAGCAATGCGGAGGCGCTGCGCTCGGCCACCAGTCTGGCCGCCCGTCACCTGCGGTTGGACGGAGTCGGGCAGGTGGCCGCCGGCCAGCGTGCCGACCTGCTGCTGCTCGCCGGCGACCCGCTGGAGGACCTCCGCAACCTGCGCGCTCCCCGCATCGTGATCAAGGCCGGGCAGGTCGTGCACCGCCGGGAAACGGTCCTCCAGCCGGGCCCGGTTTGACCGGATGGGGGCTCCGGGCTACCCTGTAGGGACGGTTCCGTGCCGGCGGTACCCGTAGATCATGGCAAAAGCCCAACGCTCGTCGTCGGCCACGGCGAACGAGTACCTCATCCAGACCTATCTGATGCTGCGCGAGCGGCGTCCGGTCGTCGGCGCGCGCATTGCCGAGCGGATCGGGGTTTCCGCCGCCGCGGTCTCGCAGGCCCTCAAGCGTCTCGAGCAGCGCAAGCTCCTGGTCCTCGATCCGGACGACGGCGTGCAACTCACCCGGCGCGGCGCCAGGCAGGCCGAGCGCACCATCCGCCGCCACTACCTGTTGGAACGCCTCCTGGTCGACGAGCTGGGCTTCGACTGGGTGGACGTGGATGAAGAGGCGGACAAGCTGGAGCACTCGCTTTCGCCGCGCCTGGAGGAGCACCTCTTCGAGCGGCTCGGCCGTCCGACGACCTGCCCGCATGGCAACCCGTTTCCGGGCTCGCCCGATGAGCGGCGCCTGCTCGACGCGCCGCGGCTGACCACCGTGCATGCGGGCGAACGGACCTCGATCCTGCGCATCACCGAGGAAGCAGAGGAGAACGAGGAGTTGATGCGGCGGCTCGACCAGGACCAGCTCGTGCCGGGGACCCCGATCACGGTGTCCAGCATCTCCGAAGCCGAGGTGGTGTTCCGCAAGGACGCCACGGGACAGGAAGTCGCGCTGCCGACCGGCTACGCCCGCTACGTGCGGGTCGACAGCGCCAACTGAGCCCGGCCAACTGAGCCCGGCCAACTGAACCTCGGGTTCGTGAACGACAGCCGCGCGCCGGCGCTGGACCGCCTCCGCAAGCTCGATCGGGAGATCCACCTGGTGCAGCACGTCATCGGGCTGCTGCAGTGGGACCAGGAGACCTACATGCCGGAGGGGGCGGTCGCGGAGCGGTCGGATCAGCTTGCGCTGCTGGAGGGGCAGGTCCACGAGCGCCAGACCTCGCCGGAGATGGGCGAGCTGATCGTCGCCGGGGAGGCGCGCTCCGACCTCGACGAGATCGACCGGGCGTTTCTGCGCGAGTTGCGGCGCACCTACGACCGCGAGACCAGGTTGCCGACGGAGCTGGTGACGGCGATCGCCCGCCAGGCCAGCGTCAACCACGCGAGCTGGGTAGCCGCGCGCAAGGCCTCCGACTTCAGCGTGTTCCGCGACGACCTGGAGGAGACGCTGCGCCTCACCCGCGAGAAGGCCGACCACCTGGGATTCCGGGACACCCGCTACGATCCGCTGCTGGACGCGTTCGAACCGTGGATGAGCACCGCCGAGCTCACCGCCGTGCTCGACGCGCTGCGCGGCCCGCTGGTCGACCTGCTGGAACGGATCGCCGGTTCGCCGGTCACGATCGACGATGAGGTGCTGCGGCGCGACTTCGACGTGGGCGCGCAACGCGCGTTCAGCGATCACCTGCTGGCCGCGCTCGGTTTCTCCTCCCACACGGGCCGCCTGGACGTGTCGGCACATCCGTTCTCCACCACGCTCGGCGCCGCCGACGGCAGGCTCACCACCCGCTTCCATCCCAATCTGCTCTCCGCCAGCGTGTTCGGCACCATTCACGAGTGTGGCCACGGCCTGCACGGGCTGGGCGTCGCGCCGGCGCTCGCCACCGGCGCCCTGGGCTCGGGCACCTCGCTCGGCATCTGCGAGTCCCAGTCGCGCTTCTGGGAGAACCTGATCGGCCGCCGGCGCTCGTTCTGGGAGTACTTCTACCCGCAGCTTCAACCGCGCTTCGGAGCCCTGGCCGACGTGGACCTGGACCGGTTCTACCGCTCGATCAACGCCGTGCAGCCGTCTTTCATCCGCGTGGAGGCCGACGAGGTGACCTACAACCTGCACATACTGCTGCGCTTCTCGCTGGAGCGCCGCATGGTCGACGGCGACCTGCAGGTGGACGACCTGCCCGACGCCTGGCGGGAGGAGTCGCGCGCGCTGCTCGGCGTCGTCCCGGAGCGCGACGCCGACGGCGTGCTGCAGGACATCCACTGGTCGATGTTCTCCATCGGTTATTTCCCGACCTACACGCTGGGCAACCTGTACAGCGCGCAGTTCCACGCGGCGATGGCGCGCGACATCCCGGACTGGGAGGCTCAGGTGCGCGGCGGCCGGTTCGGGGAGATCCTGGGCTGGCTGCGGGAGCGGATCCACCGCCACGGCCGCGTGTACCCGGCCGCGGAGGTCTGCCGCCGGGTGACCGGCGAGGCGCTCGACGCGCGCTACTTCATCGACTACCTGAACACCAAGTTCGGCGAGCTCTACCGGCTCTGAAGGCCGTCCTGGCCACGCTCGGTCAGAGGTGGCGCGCCAGGAAGTCGTAGGCCAGCCGGCCGCTGATCTGGTGCCGGCCGTCGAAATCGTCGGTGACCAGCGCGTCCCCGGCGCCGAAGGCGCCCCACGCCGCACGCGCCCTGTCCACCGCCGCGCGCACCCCTTCGATCGGGAAGATCGTGTCGCGCCGTCCTGCCTCGATCAGGCAGGGGCGGGGCGCGATCAGGCCGGCGAAGTCGCTGAGCTCGCCGTGGCCGAGCAGGCCGGGCACGAAGTTGCAGGTGCAGTGGGAGAAGGTGAGAATGCTCTGCCGCCAGTCGCAGAAGTAGCCGGAGATCACGCAGGCGCGGATGCGGTCGTCGCACGCGGTGGAGAAGTAGGTGTGCGCGCCGCCGCCGGAGATCCCCATCGCCCCCAGGCGGGCGATGTCCGCCTCCGGCCGGGTGGCCAGATAGTCGACCGCGCGCATGCCGTCCCAGACGCGCAGGCCCATCACCGAGCCGCCCAGCATGATCGCGTAGGTGCTGGCGTTGTGGCAGGTCGACGGCTCGGGCCCGCTGAGCTCGTCGGCAAGCGCCGAGTAGTCGGCGCGGCGCTCGCCGAAGCAGCTTATCTCGGGCGCCGCGACCACGAAGCCGCGCTCGGCCAGGGCGCACCCGAAGTCCTTGTGGTAGCCGTCCGGCTGCCAACGCTCGGAGCCGTCCTCCCACAGTCCGACGATGTCGCGCACGCCGTAGCCGTGCCCGTGCAGGGCCAGCACGCACGGCGCCGGTCCGTCGAGGCCCTTCGGCACCAGCACGTAGACCGGCATGGTCGCATCCGGCCACGTGCGCAGCACCACCCGCTCCCGGACGTAGGAGCCGCGGTCGACGGTCTGCTCCAGCTCGGCCTCCACGGACGGCGCCGGCCGATCCAGGAACCCCAGGTGCGCGGTGAGCACCCGCCGGGCGTGCGCCTGCCACGCGCGTGCGGCGTCGGCGGTCGCGGCGGTGAAGGCACAGTCGCGCCCGGCTTCGGCATGCAGGGCGTCCAGCAGCCTGAGCGGGTCGAATTCGGTTCGCTGGCTCATGCCGCCACTGTGGAAGCATGCAGGGGCGCTGGCAAGCGCCCGAGGCTTGATTCCGCGCAGGCCGGCGCGTAGCGTGGCTGCCATGTTTACGCAGGTCCGGGTCGCCGCATGCTCGTTCAAGCCCCGCAAATTCGACGTGGCCGCCAACGCCGATCGGCTGGAGGACCTGTTCCGCCGGTCCGCGGCGGCAGGCGCCGAGCTCGCCGTGGCACCGGAAGGGGCGCTCGACGGCTACGTGGTGATGCCGATCATCGAGGGCGCCCAACCCGCCGAGCGCATGCACGAGGCGGCGGTGAGCCTGCAGGGGCCGGAGATCGGCCGGTTCCGGGCGCTCGCCTGCGAGCTCGGCATGTGCCTGGCGTTCGGCCTGGCCGAGCGCTCGGGCGGCGACGTCTACAATTGCGCGGTCTTCATCGACGATACGGGCGAGATCCGCGGCACGTACCACAAGATGCAGCTCGCCGAGGGCTGCCACGACGACTGGTGGTTCAACCGGCTCGGCAAGCGCTCCCGCGCGTTTCAGACCCCGTTCGGGAAGTGCGGGGTGCTGATCTGCAACGACCGCTGGAACCCTGACATCGCCCGCATTCCGGTGCTGGACGGCGCGCGCTACCTGCTGATTCCGTCCTACGGATCGCGCTCGCGGAGCCAGGACAAGGCCGTGCTCGCGCGTGCCAGGGAGAACGGCGTCCCGATCGTGGAGGCGAACGTCGGCGTGACGCTGATCGTCAGCAAGGGCGAGGTGGTCGCGTGCGAGCGCCGGGTGGATGCGCTGACCGTGGGCGTCATCGACGTGCCGGCGGCGCCGTCCGCTGCCAACCGGGACCGGCACGAGGCAGCGTTCCTTCGTTGGCGGGCCGTGGAGATGCCCAACCGCTACCGGCAGGGCGAAGCGCGCCGCAAGGCGGGGACCGAGCACCCGGTGCAGCACGACCCGCACGGCCGGCTGGTGGCGGCCGGGTAGCGCCGGCGCGGTCTGTACGGGCTCGACCGCGGGACGCAGTCTACTCCACGAAACGACTACTCCACGAAACGAAACCCGTAGATCCGCATGTGGCGCAGGTGGAACTGAAGCCGGACCGGCGTGCCGGCCCAGGCGCCGAGGCTCGCGCCGCCGTCCCAGGTGACCGGTGCGTCGAGCGCGTCCGCGCTGAGCGGGCGGCAGCGGTCGAAGGTCAGATCCTCGATCGGCGGCCCGTCGTGCCGCGGAAAGGACCCGGCCGCCGGGGTGGTGTCTCCCCGCACCACCTGCACGCGCAGCTCCGGCTCCGGGCCGGTGGGCTCCGCGTTCACGGTGAGCCGGCGCCCGGCGAAGGAGATCTCGCGCGTCGCGAAGATGCCGAGCTCGCTGCCGGCCTCGATCCCGACGAACCGGTCACGGCCGAAGGTGACCCGCCCCATGGCGCCGTCGGAAGGCGTCTCGCCGTCGCGCAGCCCCGCGGCGCGCCACGGCCCCGGCGTGTAGCTCGCGTCCACCGCGCCGTTGTGTGGTCCCTGTCCGGTGCGCGTGTAGAGCGCCACTCGGTCCGGTCCTGCCGGACGGTCCGGTGAGGCCGGCAGGATGCCGGGTCCGGCATAGATCCGGAACTGGTCGTAGGCCCCCGGCTCGTCGCTGTTGGCGACGAGCGGCATGCGAGTCGGACGGATCCAGGTACGGTTGTCGCGGCTGACGGCGAGCTGCAGGTCGAGCCTGCCGCTCCGGTGGTGGTAGGGCGAGAAGAACATCAGGTGCAGGTCGCGGTACGGACTCCACGGACCGTTGTAGAAGTCCACGTCCAGCCCGTCCTCGTGGTCGGGCGCCAGCACGATCTCCGGTTGCGTCCAGTCGGGGTGAGGGCCGTCGAAGTGCATGGTCTCGATGCGGGCGACCGACCGTCCCCAGCCCTGCGGAAGCACCGCGCGGTCACCGACGTCGCGGCCGGCCCGCTTCAGGCTGTTCGAGCGTATGTAGGCCACGTAGCGGCCCAGTGCCGGGTCGAAGTTGGCCACGTTCTGGGTGTCCAGGCCGGGTATGTTGTAGCCCCACGGATACAAGGACCAGGACAGACCGTCGCCGGAGAAGGCGCCGCGCAGGCCGAACGGAGTCCGGCCACGGTGCAGCATCCTGTAGCGCTCGGCCGGCGGCGCCGTCGGGTCGATGAACACGCAGGCTCCTTCCGCGTAGCGGTCGATGTCGCCGCGCAGGACGATGTTGTTCGCGGTCGAACCGTCCACTTCGACCAGTCCCAGCGCGGGCTTGCGCCAGCTCACGCCGTCGTCGGACTCGGCATAGGCGACCATCATCTGCGAGACCATGCCCGGCTCGCGGGCGGGACGCTGATGCGGGTAGCGCGGGTCGCGTTGCGCGGTGTGCCCGGTGTTGTACCAGCAGCGGAAGCGGCCGCCGTCGTGCAGGACCGTCACCCAGTAGATGCCGTCGGTTTCCCACGGCGCGGCGCGTCCCGGAAGCATCACGGGTGCCGGGTCCTTGACGGCGTTGCCGGGAGTGAACCGGATGTTGACCGGGTAGTCGCGCGATGCGGCCGTGCCCCGCGTCAGCAGGAAGTCGTCGCAGAAGAGCTGCACGTCGCCGCCGACATCCAGCACCCGATCAGCTCCCGGCGCCCCGAAATCGGTCCGCCCACCCGGCGGCAGCCCGGTCGAATGCATGATCCGCCCTCCGCTCACACGATAGACCGGAAGGCCTACTCGATGCCCATGACCTCCAGGAACCGGTACACGTCGAAGGAGGCGCTGAACAGCTCTTCGACCTCGCGCACCTTGTCGACGTCGTACACCTGCAGCTTGGTGTTCTCGTAGAGCGAGAACAGGCGCGCCTCGGTGGCCGCGGAGTCGCCGCGGATCAGCAGCGTGGGCAGCCCGGCGGCGATGATCTCGGCGCGCAGCTCGGGCGCCAGCGACTCGCCTTCGTCGCAGGTCAGTACCAGTCCGCCGATCCCGCGCGTGGCTCCAAGCTGGCGGTGGTAGGCGAGGATGCTGCGGATCCGGGGCGTGGAGTTGGCGCTGATGACGACCAGGTCGCGCCTCCGGATCGCCTGCGCGGGCCGCAGGAACTGTGCGGGAAGCGAGATGACGCGGATCGTGCGGCAGGGACGCTGCCAGGTGGGATGGCGCGGATCGCCGATCGGCTCGGCATGGCGCAGCGAGGTTCGCACCAGGTCGATCGACGGCTGCGGCAGGTCCTGGACGGTCGGAATGAACCCCAGGATGCGCAACGTCCCGCCGAAGCCCGGGAATCGGCTGTTGAGCGCTTCGTCCGTGAGGTAGCGCTGCAGGGTGGGGATCTTCTCCGGGATCAGCTTGTTGAAGATCACGCCGCGCACCCGGCATCCCTTGTGCAGGAAGTACGACAGGTAGACTTCCAGCGTGTCGATGGCGCGCCCGATGCCGCCCTCGGACAGGAAGACGATCTCCGCATCAAGCAGCTTGCCCACGTCGGCGTTGGACAGCCCGGCGACGGCGCCGACTCCCGGATGTCCGGATCCCTCGGCGATGATCACCTTCTTGTCGGCGAGCGATGCCACGGACTCCAGAATGCGGCGCTCCAGGGTGAGGGTCAGCGCCTCCCGGTCTCCCGACTCGAGGAAGGTGCGGGTGAAACCCGTCGTGAACCGGACCGGCGACAGGTGGCGCGGCTCGAATCCGGGCAGGGAGCTGAACACCGACAGGAGTTGCACGTCCTTGTCCACGTGGATGCCGTCGCGCAGCGTCGACACCTCCTGGCCCACCGGCTTGATGTAGCCGATCGTCGCCGGGTCCAGCACGCGGCGGAGCTGGGAGATGATGCCCAAGCTGGTCACGGTCTTGCCGGCGTGCTGCCGGTAGCCGGTCAGGTAGACGATTACCGGACGCACGGCCGGGTACTGGGCGGGGCCGCCGGTTGCGCGGCGCGACCGGTTACGGTATTGATGGCGCCATGCGTTGGATAGCAGCATGTGTGCTGGCAGCCGTGGCCGCAGCCGCGATGGCCCACACCGAAGACGACGGCAGCGCGGAGGCGGCCGAGGACGCGGGTGCCCTGGTGGCCCAGGAGGAGGCGCCGGTCGTGGACGGCGCCGTCGCGGAGGGCGAGTACGGGCTCAGCCTGCAGTACGACGGCATCACGATCGGCCTGGCGCTGGTGGGCGACACGCTGCACGTGGCCGCCGCCGCGGACACCACCGGCTGGGTCGGGGTCGGCTTCGGCTCCGACAGGATGGACGGTGCGCGCATCCTGTTCAGCTACGTCGAAGCGGACGGCCAAGTGTTCTTCGCCGAGCAGGAAGGCAGCGATCACAAGCACCACGACGTCGCCGACACGGTCGCGACCGCCCACGCGGTGGGCGAGGCCGACGGAGTCACCACGCTGGAGGCGGCGCTGCCGGCCGCGTTCGTCCGGGAATCCGCCGACGAGGCCGGCACCTTCCCGATGATCATGGCGTACGGCCGCCGCGACTCGGTGCGGGTCGTGCACCGGTTCTTCAAGAGCATCGAACTGACCTTCGGCTGATCGTAACGGAGCCTCGGGCGACGGTCGTGGCGCGTTACGCTCCGCTCTCGGCGGACCCGCGCAGGCAGAGCCACGTCGCTTCTGCGGCCAGTTCCGCGCCGACGTATGCCTTGCCGCTCTGGCGAATCATCGCGCGCGAGCTGCGCGTGGTCGTGACCTCGAGCCGAACCTCGTCGCCGGGGCGCACCTGCCGCCGGAACTTGGCCTTCTCCACGGTCGCCAGGAACAGGATGGAACCCGCGTCGTCATTCTGCGCGGCGATGCCGGCGCCGCCGCACTGGGCCAGGCACTCGACCAGGAGCACCCCCGGCACGACCGGATACGAGGGGAAGTGGCCGGCGAAGAACGGCTCGTCCGGGGCGAACCGCTTGTGGCCGACGATCAGGTCGGCGTCGGCCCGCTCGAGTCGGTCCACGAACAGAAACGGGGGGCGGTGAGGAATCAGATCGACGACGGTCGGTGCGCTCACGGTTCAGATGATGCCGGTTCAGATGATGCCCAGGCGGCGTCCCACCGTTGCGGTGATCTCCAGCACGCGGTCCAGTTCATCATCGGTGTGGATCGCCATGTACGAGGTTCTGATCAGCGCCCTGCCCGGAGGCACCCCCGGGGTAACGACGGGATTGGCGTAGATGCCGGCCTCGAACAGCTCTCGCCAGAATCGGAACGTCAGGTGGTCGTCGCCGATGATCAGCGGCACGATCGCCGTCTCGGCGACATCGACGTCGAATCCCAACGCCTTGAACTCGCGGATCATTCGCGTCGAGATGCGTTGCAGCCGCTGCGCGTGCTCGGGCTCTTCGCGCATGATCTTCAGCGCCGCCGCGGCCGCTGCCAGGTTGGCCGGCGGCATGCTTGCGCTGAAGATCAGCGGCCGACCCTCGTGCTTGATGTAGTTCACGACCTCCCGGTCGCCCGCGACGAACCCGCCGATGGATCCGAACGTCTTGGAGAAGGTGCACATCACCAAGTCGGCGAGCGGCCTGCCGACGTGCTCTTCCGTGCCGCGACCGGTAGTGCCGATCACGCCGATGGCGTGCGCCTCATCCAGGTAGACCCGGGCGCCGTGGCGCCGCGCGACCTCCGTTATCTCGTCGAGGCGGACGATGTCGCCCTCCATGCTGAACACGCCGTCGGTGACCACCAGCTTGCCGGCTTCGGCGGGCGCCGAGCTCAGTGCGCGATTCAGATCCTCGGCGCTGTTGTGGGCATACCGGTGGACCTTGACCGTGCCCAGCCGTCTCCCCGATGCGTGGAAGATGCCGTCCATCACCGATGCGTGGTTGAACCGGTCGGAGAAGACGTGGTCGTTCTTGCCGAGCAGGGCGGAGATGGCGCCCAGGTTGGTCTGGTAGCCGGTGGTGAAGCACAGCGCGGCCGGCCTGCCGACGAAATCGGCCAAGTCCGCCTCCAGTTCCTCGTGCAGCGTGAGCGTGCCGTTCAGGTAGCGTGAACCGGAACAGCTCGTGCCGTAGCGCTTGACCGCCGCGATCGCCGCCTCCCTGACGCGCGGATCCCACGACAATCCGAGGTAGTTGTTGGAGCCGATCATCAGCAGGTCGCGGCCGTCGATCACGGCGGTGGTGCCGCGGACCTCCTGAATGGCAGCGAAGAAAGGGTAGAAGCCGAGCTGCTCGACCTGCGCGTCGAACCATTCCTGATAGGCGTGGCACTTCCGGAACAGGTCGCCTTGGGCGGGCGTGGCGGCAGGCGTGTGCCCGTCAGCGTCGCTGGAGGTCATACGTCAGACGAGGTCAGGAGTCGGATCAACGGAGCAACGGCCCATAGCGTCGGCGCCTACTGATACTACGGAACCTGCCCCGGCATCAACCGTCCTCGACCACCAGGGCGGTGAACATGCTGAGCATCGGTTCGGAGTCCCAGTCGCGCACGCCGATCGCCCGCGCGACGATCGTCCCTTCCGGATCGAGAATGTACGTCATCGGCAGCGATCGAGCGGCGTACAGGCGCCCGGTCGACAGGTCGTGGTCGATCACGATCTCGAAGGTGATGCCGGTCTCCTCCACGAAGCGCTGGACGTCGCCGGTCTCCTCGCCGATGTCGACCCCCACGACCCGCAGGCCGCGGTCGGCAAGCTCCTGGTGCAACCGCTCCAGGGCCGGCATCTCGATCCGGCACGGCGCGCACCAGGTCGCCCAGAAGTTGAGCAGCACGTAGCTGCCCGCGTAATCGTCCAGGGTGCGGGTGGTGCCGTCCATCGCGGCCAGCTCGAAGGGGACGCGCGCCTCCTTGCGGGCCGGCTCGAATCCCAGGTCCGCCATCGTCTCCAGGACGGTCTTCTCATCGTCCGCGGGGGCTCCGGCCGGTGCGGCACCGCTCTCGGCAGCCTCCGCCGGTTCGACCGCGAGGGCCGGTTCGGGCGGGTCGCCACGGTCGGGGCAGCCGATCAGCGCCAGCGCAAGCACCGCGGCCAGGATCGCCGCCGTCAACGTACGGGCTCCTCCCATGGGTACATGATACGAGCGCCCCACGCCCCCGGAAACAGCCGGACGATCGTGACCGGCTGAAGCGCCACGTTCGCATCGGCCGTTGTGGTAGGTGAGGTGGGTCCATCCTTTGTCGCAGCGGCCGTCGCGGCGGGTGCGTTGAGCGTAGCGCCGGCCGTGTTGCCGCTGGCGATCGCGATCATCGCCTGTGCGACCGCGGCCGGCGGCCTCCTGTGGGCGTTCGGGACGGTACAGGCGCATCCTCGGCTTCGCGCCTGCGGCGCGGCTGCCCTTGTCGGCGCGGTGCTGGCAGCCACCGGGGTCATGAGGCTGCGGATGGAGGAACGATCCTCTTACCTTGGCCTCGCAGCATCCGGGCCGCTCGTACTGCACGGCGCGGTGGTGGACGACGGCCGGCCCCTGGCGCGAGGCGGTACGGCGCTGTCGGTCCAGGTCTCCTCGGTCTCCCGTCCAGGCGGAGCCCTGCAGGCCACGGCGCGCCAGCGAATGGAGCTCTTTCTGGGGGAGGCGGAGTCCGTGCACCGGGGAGAGGTGCTGTCGGTGGCGCTGTCGGCGCCACCGGAGAGCTGGCGGGGGCGGCTGGTCGGGCGGCCGCTGCACCTGGAGCGACGGGGGTATCGATCGTCCTTCTGGCGTCTGCGGGCGTCGCTCCGGGAGCGGGTCGTGGCGGCGCTGGCGCGGGCCGGGCCCGCTGCCGGGCTGGCCACGGCGGTGCTGATCGGTGATCGGCGGTACCTGGACCAGGCCGTGATCGACCGGTTCAGGCGCGCAGGTGCGTCTCACCTGCTGGCTCTGTCCGGCCTCCACGTGGGTATCGTCTACGGCTGCGCGCTCGTGCTCATGCGGCTGGCGCCGCGGCGCTCCGGACCGCTGGTGGCCGCCGCGGTGGCCGCGGCGTACGCGCTGATCGCAACCGGCGGCCCGGCGCTGGCTCGCGCGTCGATGATGGCTTCGGTCGCATCGCTGCTGGCGGTGGCCGATCGCGAACGGCGTCCCGTGCCGATCATCGCGCTGGCCGCGCTCGTATTGGTGGCCATCGAGCCCGCCGCCGCTGCGCAGCTCTCGTTCCAGCTCTCCTTCCTGGCTCTGCTGGGCGTGCTGGCCGGTGCTCGGATCGCCGCCCGCCTGCCGCCGGGACTGTCCCGCTGGATCGGCGGTGCCGTTCTCTGCTCGGTCGGTGCCCAGGTCGCCACGGCGCCGCTCGTTCTGACGACGTTCGGCGCTCTCTATCCGGGGTCGGTGCTGCTCGCGCCCCTGCTGATGCCAGCCGTGACGGTCTTCCTGGTGGCCGCGCTCGGCATGGGCGTCGCCGGTCAGCTCACGGTGCCGTTCCCGTCGGGGGCCGCTGGCGCGCTCCTCAATCTGGCGTTTATCATTCTGGACACCGGGGTCTCGCTCAGCGCCGCCATCCCCGGGATCTCCCCATGAACGAAGACCCGTGAATCACGACTCGCCCACCGACATCAGGCAGGCGATGGAAGCCGCCGGCATCGCGCTGAAGAAGCGCTGGGGGCAGAACTTCATGATCAATCGCGGGGCGCGGCGCAAGATCGTGGAGTTGCTCGACCCGAAGGCTGATGAGCTGGTCTGGGAGATCGGAGCGGGACTGGGAGCATTGACGGAGATGATCGCGGCCCTGGCCGGAACCACCGTGGCGTTCGAGAGCGACCATGGCCTGGTGCGGCACCTCGAGTCCGAGTTCCCGGGATCGAGCGTGCGGGTCGAAGCCGGGGATTTCCTGGACACACGCGAGCAGGCGGTCGCGTCACACGGCACGCCGCGGCGGGTCGCCGGCAATCTTCCCTACAGCAGCGGGGCGGCGATCGTGGCCGCGCTGGTGGAGCATGGCCCGCAGGTCGACCGCATGGTGTTCACCCTGCAGAAGGAGGTGGTCGACCGCATGTGCGCGCCGGCAGGGTCGCGCACCTACTCGTCGTTCTCGGCGATCTGCCAGGCGTTCTACACGGTCGCCAATCGCGGCGGGTTGCAGCCCGGGTCGTTCTTTCCGGCGCCGGAGGTCCAGTCGGGCGTGGTGACCATGGACCTGCGCGCGGATGCTGACCGGGTTCGGGATCGGGCCGTGTTCTTCGCGCTGGTTCGCTCGGCGTTCGCCGCGCGTCGCAAGACGCTGCGCAACAACCTGCTGCGGGAGTCGCCGTTTCCCCTGAGCAAGCGCGACCTGCTGGCGGTCTTGCAGCACATGGGCGTCGAAGCCGGCGTCCGCGCGGAGGCGCTCGGCGCCGATGCGCTGGTGGCGGTCAGCAACCAGATCGCGGTGCTGGTCGAGCGCCGATCGAGCGAATCGTGAGCGGCGTCGAGTTCGGCATCTACGGCCTCGGCCGGTTCGGGACGTTCTGGGCGGAACGCCTGGCTCGCCATGCGGAGGTCAAGGCGTACTCCCGACGCAGCAGATCCGCACCGGCGGGCGTCGAGCTGGTCGCCGAGGAGCGCCTGCTGGAATGCCCGGTCCTGATCCTGTGCGTCGCGATCTCGGCGATGGAACAGGTGCTCTGCCGGATCCGTGACCGATTGCCGGAGGGCGTCACCGTCATGGACACCTGCTCGGTGAAGGTCCACCCGACACGGCTGATGGCCGAGCTGCTGCCGGACGACGCACGGATCCTCGGCACGCATCCGATGTTCGGCCCCGATTCGGGCCGTGAGACGATCGCCGGCCTGCCGATGGTGCTCTGTCCGGTCCGTATCGACCAGGAACCGCTGGCCGGGTGGGAGCGCTTCTTCGCCGAATTCAAGCTCAACGTGGTCGTGATGGACGCGGACGCGCACGATCGCGAGGCGGCGTTCACGCAGGGCGTAACCCACTACGTCGGGCGCGTTCTTGCCGAGATGCGCCTGCGCGAATCCGGCATCGCGCCGCTTGGCTACCAGCGGCTGCTGTCGATCGTGGAGCACACCTGCAACGATCCGTGGCAGCTTTTCGCCGACCTGCAGCGCTTCAACACTCACACCGTGGAGATGCGCGCGGGGCTGGAGGAGGCGTTTCGCAACATCGCCCGGCGCCTGGACGACCCATCGGATGACCGGTAGCCGCGCACATCTCGCCGACGAGTCGCCGAGCGCCGTACCCGTCGGGAGCGCAGGCCGCCCTTGTCGCGGACCCGGCGACGCGCCAGACTGACCGCGTGGCAGGCGCGATTTCGGAACGGCACCTCGCCGAATTCGACGAAGGCACGATCGATACGATTCTGGGAGAGGACGTGGAGTTCACGGGGGAGTTGAGCTTCGAACGGTCGCTGATCGTCAAGGGTGACCTGAACGGCAAGATCACGGTCTCCGGCACGCTGTACGTCGACGAGCACGCCACCGTGTCGGCGCGCGTGGAGGTCGAGCGGCTTCGCTGCAAGGGCAGGGTCGACGGCGACGTGATCGCGCGCCGGGGTGTCGAGCTGTACTCGACCGCGAACGTCACGGGCGACGTGGCTACCCCGGAGCTGGTGATGGAGAGCGGCAGCAAGCTCAACGGGCGCTGTGTGATGGGCGGTGACCAGGGATCGGGCGACCAGGGATCCGGCGGCCAGGGATCGGGCAACGGAGATGCCAAACTTCCGGCGGGGGCCACGTAGCAGACCAGGCGTTGACCGTGGCCGCTGCCACGGTTCATATCTATCGTGGGGCCGCTAGCTCAGGTGGTAGAGCAACAGCCTTTTAAGCTGTGGGTCGACGGTTCGAATCCGTCGCGGCTCATCCCTCCCTTCGACCGATGTAGAGCAGATGGATCGACGAAGCGACCATGCTCGGCTCGTCACTGACTTCGAATAGCAGTTCCAGCCACAGCTCCCGCTGTTTGCCGGTAAGGGTGTTGTAGTGCTCGTCGTGGGCAGCGATCACCGGCTCGACGCCTGCGATCCGAAGCGTGCGAAATCCCGCGTTCTCATGCATCGGGGAGATCTCTTCCGGACGTACGAAGTAGCCCCGGAAGCCACCACCCCGTGGCGCGTCGTACGGACGATGCCCGTTGTCCATCACGGACCGGACCCACTTGCGGTCTTCGATCCACGACGGATTCCTCTTCAAGAGGGTGGCGAGAACTCCGAATCGGGAAATCAGTGAGGAACAGATCACGCCTCCCGGCTTCAGGCACCGGTACGCTGACCGGAGAGCGGCCATTCGATCGGCTTCGAGCACCAGGTGATACAGGGGACCCATGAGCAGAACGGCATCGAACTCACTGCCTGGGATGCTGCTCAAATCGCGCGCATCGCCGACCTGGAAGTCGATTCGGTCACCGAGCCCAGCCTCGTCCGCCTGCGCCCGACAGCGGGTAACGAGCTCCTCGGCAAGGTCTATCGCCGTGATCCGGTAACCGCGTCGTGCCAACGGAAAGGTGTAGGCTCCCGTGCCGGAGCCGATCTCCAGGAGCCGGCCGCACGGTGGCAGATGCCGGTCAAGGTAGCGCCAGGTGATGTCCGCTTCGAGCTGGTGCCGTTCCAGCCTGGTCTCCTCCACGTCCCAGGCTGCGTTGTACAGATCGCGTACGTCGGTGAGGTCGTCCATCTATCGATAGTGACGCAACCGATGGCCGCCGGCGACCGAAACCGGCGGGAGTCGTAGGGCGCGGGCGGATGCCCGCGTCGTCCATCACCCCCCTTGAGTGCTGTCATGCACCGATCGGCAAGCTCCGCGACACCGCACTCGAGCACGTCGATACGAAGGAAGCCACGACGATCGATGACGCGGATCATCTGCTCGTTGTAGGAGAGGGTACGGTCCAGGAACTTGTCCACTATCAACCGTTCGGTGGCAGATAGAGAGAGGTACCGACTTTCACGGTGGATCCTCCGCCGGAAGGTTTCCTCGCTGGCTGTAAGCCACAATGCAGCGAGTCGGTCGAAGTTCAGTGTCATTACCAAATCCGGCCACAGAGCCGAGCCTTCCAGGATCAACCGATCCGAAGACGCTTCGGCAGTGGCTGATCGGATGAGCGTCTCGACCTGCGGCCACACGTTGATCCGGTAATGATCGAGCACGTCCGTGATCAGTTCGCCGACCGACAAGGTCAGGTAGTGCTCGGCCACATGATCCGGCACCCGCTCCGGTGGCGATCGCCACGGCCGGCCGGGGTGACGTGCCATCGTGTCGGTGGAGAGCATGCGCCAGCCGAGTGTGTCAGCCAGCGATCTCGCGAGGGTCGACTTTCCTGCGTGAGAAGACCCTCCGATGAGGATCACGCGCACGTCGGAACGCGCCTTGCTCCCCATGCTCCAAACGAGGCGGATGTCTCCGAGCCGCGAGCCTGTTGCGTTGAGGAGCGACGCCTCAATCGCATGGCCTGCGCGGGTCTCCCGGAATTCGGGTGGCGCGGGACCGCTCGGCACGCATCGACGCTCCGCCGGCGGACTCTGACAGCAGATGCCGTGACGCGCAGCGCTGTCCGCTGCGAGGGTCCGCATCCGAGCAGCGCCCGCCGTCGCGCTGCCATGTTTCCCGTCGCACCGCCGCCGGGGTGGCGCGGCTCGAGGTACGCGACGTGGCCTCCGAAGCGTTGGCGCCGGCCGGCCGCGCGGAACGCCCCCTGTTCGACGGTGCCGGCGCCTGCGCATCTTGCAGCGGCTTCGTCGCCGGAGTGCTGTTGCGCGCCGATGCTGCCTCCGCCTTCGCGGGCGAGGTCGCAGCGCCGGCGTGGATCGCGGACTGGGTCCGCGCAGGGGCGGGGTCGCCCGCCGGGGGGGCGGCGGGCTTCGGCGGCGGGGCACCCGCGGCACCGGGGACCTTGCGGCCCGCAAGG
>JAPOQV010000534.1 GCA_026710565.1 Spirochaetaceae bacterium
AGATCGACGCGATCAGCCCACCGTCGACGAGCATGGTGGCGCCCGTCACCCACTCCGCCTCGTCGGAGGCCAGGAACACCGCCGCGTGCGCGATGTCTTCCGGCTTTCCGAGCCGTGGCAAGGCGGTCTTCTCACGGACGGCCTGGATCTGCTGCGGGGTGAGATAATCCTGGATGGGCGTCTCGATGTAGCCGGGGCAGATGGCGTTGACCGTGATCCCGTCCGCGCCGAGCGTCAGCGCCGCATCGCGGGTCATGTTCACCAGGGCTGCCTTGGATGAGGCGTATGCGGGCCCGGAGCTGCCGCCGAAGGCGTGTACCGAGGCGATGTTGATCACGCGGCCGTGTGCCGACGCGCGCAGGTGGGGAACAGCGCACCGGGTGGCCAGGAACGGGGCGCGGAGGTTGACGGCGATGACGTTCTCCCACTCTTCGTCCGTCTGCCGGTCCGCGGTGCCGACGATGCCGATGCCGGCGTTGTTGACCAGGACGTCCACGCCGCCGAAGCGGTCCTTGGCGAAGGAAACCATGTCGTCTATCTGCACCGGTGAGGATACGTCGGTGGCGATGAACGCGGCCGTGCCGCCATGGGCGGCGATCTGGGCGGCGGTCGGCGGGCGCGGTTCGGTCTCGTGGTACTTTCCGCGCCGCGGTTCCTCCTGCACGTCGGCCACTACCACGCTGGCGCCTTCACGGGCGAATGCCACCGCTATTCCGCGGCCGATGCCGGTGCTTGCCCCGGTTACGATGGCGACGCGGTCGTCAAGTCTTCCCATGGGTCCCCTCCTCGAACAGTTCCAGGTTCGCGTGTGTGCCGGTCGACGTCGCGGAAGCCGGAAGAACGCACTCAGGTCCCTCGGCCGCGGCGTGGTTCACGGTGCGTGCGACCGGCCGCATGGTCATCTTCGCCGCCGGATAGGGACGCAGCAAGGCGCGCAGCTCGGCGGCGCTCCATGACGGATCCAGCCACCGGTCGTAGCTGCCCGGCGGAATGATGACCGGCATGCGGCCGTGCAGCGAGCCCACCAGCTCATTCGGCTCGGTGGTGACGATGGTAAAGGTGCCGGAGGCGGTGCCGTCGTCCCGGGCGGCCCCCGCACGCCGTTCGTACAGACCGGCGTAGGCGAACGGAGCACCCTCCCGCAGCCGAATCCAGTGCGGTGTGCGCTCGCGTCCGCCCCATTCGTAGAACCCGTCGCTCGGGATCAGGCACCGGCGGCTGCTGAACGCATCGCGGAATGCCGAACGCCGCTCGAGCGTCTCGGCGCGCGCATTGATGAGCCGGCTGGCGATGCTGCGGTCCCGCGCCCAGGCCGGCAACAGGCCCCACCTGAACGTATCCAGCACGCGCCGGTCGTGCTCGACCAGGACCGCGACGGTCGGTTGCGTCGGAGCGATGTTGTAGCGCGGCCGAAGCTCGCGAACCCGCGATTGCGCGCCGAACAGCGCCGCCAGGGCGGCAGCATCGAGGTCGGTTGTCAGCGTAAAGCGCCCGCACACAAGCGCTACAGCTCCGTTACCAGCTCGCGCTCTTTCTGCAGTATGTCGTGCATGCCGCCTTCGCGCAGGCTGGTGGCGGAGACCACCGTCAAGCGCGCCATGCGGCGGAGCTCGCTGATATCCAGCGCTCCGCAATTGCACATCGTGGCCTTGATCTTGGCGAGCGTCTGCTTGAGATTGGCGGCGAGCGAGCCGGCGTACGGCACGTAGCCGTCAACCCCTTCCTCGAATGCCAACTGACCGTTGACCGTGTCATAGCGCGCCCAGTTCTGCGCGCGGTTGGTGCCTTCTCCCCAGTACTCCTTGACGACGTTCGTGCCGAGGCGAATCTGCCGCCCCGGGCTCTCGTCGAAACGGGCGAAGTAGCGTCCCATCATCACGAAATCTGCGCCCATCGCGAGGGCGAGGACAATGTGGTAGTCGAAGACGATGCCGCCGTCCGAGCAGATGGGGACGTAGCGTCCGGTCTCCTCCGCGTAGCTGTTTCGAACCGCGGCCACATCCAGCACCGCGGTTGCCTGTCCGCGGCCGATGCCCTTCTGTTCCCGCGTGATGCAGATCGAGCCGCCGCCGATGCCCACCTTCACGAAGTCGGCTCCCGCGTCCGCCAGGTAGCGGAAACCGTCCGCCTCGACCACGTTGCCGGCGCCGATCCTCACGGCTTCCCCGTACCGTTCGCGTACGAATGCCAGGCAGTCCGCCTGCCACTCGTTGAACCCGTCGGAGGAGTCGATGCAAAGCACCGAAGCTCCCGCCTCGACCAGGGCCGGGACCCGGTCGCGAAAATCGTGCGAAGAGACGCCGGCGCCCACCACCAGCCGCTTCTCGTCGTCGATCAGCTCGTCCGGATTCACGCGGTGGTCGTCGTAGTCCCTGCGGAACACCAGATGCCTCAGGTGCCGCCGGCCGTCGATGATCGGCAGGCAGCTCAGGCCGTGCTCCCATATCAGGTCGTTGGCGGCGTTGAGGGTGATGCCGTCATGGCCAACCACCAGGCGGTCGAACGGAGTCATGAGGGTGTCCACGCGGGTGTCCGGATCCTGCCGGTGCACGCGGTAATCGCGGCTCGTCAGGATGCCGAGCAACG
>JAPOQV010000535.1 GCA_026710565.1 Spirochaetaceae bacterium
GCTCAAGAAAGCGCGTTGCGCTGGTCGCCCGCGACATCGTCGAGCACTTCGAGGACCGCCAGGAGGCGATGGACGGCAAGGCGATGGTGGTCTGCATGAGCCGGCGGATCTGCATCGACCTGTATCGGGAGCTGATCCGCCTGCGCCCGGCATGGTGCGACGACGACGACAGACGCGGCGCGCTGAAGGTGGTGATGACCGGCAAGGCGTCCGACCCGCCTGACTGGCAGCGGCACATCGGCAGCAAGGCCCGTCGCGAGGCTCTGGCGAAACGCTTCCGTGACCCCGGCGACCCGCTCCGCATGGTGATCGTGCGCGACATGTGGCTGACCGGCTTCGACGCTCCGAGCCTGCACACGATGTATGTGGACAAGCCGATGCGCGGCCACGGGCTGATGCAGGCCATCGCGCGTGTCAACCGGGTGTTCCGGGACAAGCCGGGTGGGCTCGTCGTCGACTACCTGGGTCTCGCCCACGAACTGAAGCGGGCACTGGCAACCTACACGGAGCGTGGGGGCACCGGCGAGACCGCGCTCGACAAGGAACAGGCGGTGCGGGCGATGCTGGAGAAGTACGAGGTCTGTTGTGGCCTGTTTCACGGATTCGACCGGGCCGCGTGGACGAACGGCTCGCCGGCCGCGCGGCTCCAGCTTCTGCCGGCTGCGCTCGAGCATGTACTTGCGCAGGAGGACGGCAAGGCCCGCTGCCTGAGGGCCGTCAGGGAGCTGTCGCAGGCATTCGCGCTGGCGGTGCCGCACCCCGAGACCGTCCGCATCCGCGACGATGTGTCACTGTTCCAACACGTCCGGGCTGCGCTGTCGAAGCGAACCGATCCGCGCGCGAAGTCCGACGAGGATTTGGACCATGCCGTGCGCCAGATCGTGTCGCGGGCAGTGGCCTCGGAAGGTGTGGTGGACATCTTTGCCGCGGCCGGATTGAAGAAGCCGGACGTGTCGATCCTGTCCGAGGAGTTCCTGGGTGAAGTACGCGGCATGCGCCGCAGGAACCTCGCCGTCGAGCTGCTGGAACGACTCTTGAAGGGTGAGTTGGCGACGCGGAGCCGCAAGAACGTGGTGCAGGCCCGCTCCTTCGCCGAGATGCTGGAGCTGTCGATCCGCCGCTACCAGAGTCGCGCAGTCGAGGCGGCGCAAGTGATCGAGGAACTGATCGGCCTCGCCCGCGAGATGCGTGAGGCGAACGCGCGCGGGGAGATGCTGGGGCTATCGGAGGATGAGCTCGCGTTCTACGACGCCCTCGGGGTCAACGACAGTGCGGTGAAGGTCCTCGGCGACGAGACGCTGCGCGACATCGCGCGCGAGTTGGTAGAGACCGTAAGGGACAACGTCACCATCGACTGGACGCTGCGCGAGAACGTCCGGGCCAACCTGCGCCGGCTCGTGAAGCGTGTGCTACGCAGGCACGGCTACCCGCCGGACAAGCAGGAGTCCGCGACCCGAACCGTGCTGGAGCAGGCGCAGGTGCTTTCCGCCGGTTGGGCAGCGTGATGCAGCGACAGACTCACTGCGTGACCACCGACGGCGTCGTCGCCGTGGGTGGTCATCCGGAATTCGGCTCCAAGGGGTCTGCACGGATTTGCCACCGGTGCTCCAGCCAGCGCGCGACGGCATCGTCGTCGTTGGAACCGATGACGGCGGTGGCGTGCTCGGCGAGCTCGGGAGCGGCGCCGGCGACCGCGTACGCTTCGTCGGCCGCGCGGAACATGCCGATGTCGTTGACTTGGTCGCCGAACACCACGACCCGGCAGTCGGCGATGTTCAACAGCCGCGTCAGGCTGGCCACACCCCGATCTTTGGTGGCGCGGGAGTCGTGGATGGTGAGCATGTGCCAGCGCGAATCGAGGCCCTCATTGAACGGTTCGTAGCGGTGGGTCTGGACCGAGCCATCGTGGCGTGCTCGAACCGCGCACTCCACGTCCTGCATTCTCGAAGGCGCGCCGATCACGGTAAGGCACACCACTTGGTCGGCGAGCCCGTCGCGCATGTCCTCGAGCTTCCGCAGGCGCGGATCCCGGATCCGTTGCCGATTCTCCAGGAACCGCCGCATGCCGTCGTTGTGCAGGACGCTCTCGTCGTAGTACACGCGATCAGAGGCACCGTCGACGGTCATCAGAAACGGGTTGCAACCATGCTCATCCAGAAGAGACCACAGGTCACGCGCGACCGGCGGGTCGATCGCGTGGATCACCAAGTGGCGCCTTGAAGCGAGCTCCGACACGCATGCGCCGTTCTGGTCGATGACCGGCAGCCGCAACGGCAGGTCGCCGATCGCGGTGCGAATCAGATTGCAGCCTCGAGCGCTCGCCACCGTGAAGAGCATGCCCTCGTGGATCAGGCGGGTGATCGTGCGGAGGCTGTATGGCGAGAGCGATCCGTCGCTCCTGAGCAACGTACCGTCCAGGTCGGAGACGTAGAGCGCCTGGCGAGGGTCCGCTGTCATCGGTCCGCGCGCCACCGGTGTTCGAGCCAGCGCGCGACGGCATCGTCGTCGTTGGAGCCGATGACGGCCGTGGCGTGCCGGGCGAGCTCGGGAGGGGCTCCGGCGACCGCGCACGCTTCGTCGGCCACGCGGAACAGGCCGGGGTCGTTGACCTGGTCCCCGAACACCACCAGGCGACCGTGCTCGACGTCCAACACTCGCTTGAGGGCCGCTGCGCCGTGATCCTTGGTGGCGTGGGCGTCCAGGACGGTCAAGTGGTACCAGAGCGCGTCGTAGTTCTCGTGGCAGTGGATCTGCACGGCACTGCCGTGGCGCCGCCGGACCTCTCGTTCCAGGTTGTGAATCGGGGGCAGCGCGTCGATGAGGGTGAAGCGCACCACCTGATCGTCCAGACCCTGGCGAAGGTCATCGAGGCGGCGCAGCCTGGGGTCCTGGCGAGTCTCCCGCTTCCGGTGAAAGCGGCGCATGCCGTCGTTCCGGAGGCTCGCCGTCGTGTAATAGAAGCGGTCGGCACTGCCGTCGGTCGTGAACAAGAACGGGCTGTACTCGTGACCGTCGAACAGCGCGCACAGATCACGCGCGGTCGCCGGCGGCAGCGCCTGGACCGCGAGGTGCCGGCCGGTGGCCAAGTCAGAGACGTACGCACCGTTGGTGGCGATGACCGGCAGCCGTAGCCGGAGGTCTCCCAGTGCGTTGCGGATGGGACCGCAGCCGCGGGCGCTCGCCACCGTGAAGTGCATGCCTTCGCCGATCAGGCGATTCAGCGTCCGGGCGGAGTACGCCGACAGCGACCCGTCGCTCCTGAGCAGGGTCCCGTCCAGGTCGGAGACGTACAGCGTCTGCCGCGGGTCCGCGCTCATCCGGTGAGGGCCTGCGAGCGGTTCATACGGCGTTGCGACTGGACGAGGGCGTGGTAGATGCCGCCGGTGGCCATCAGCTCTGCGTGGGTGCCGACCTCGGCGATCCGGCCCTTGTCCAGCACCACCAGCCGGTCGGCGTTGCGCAGGGTGGCCAGCCGGTGGGCGATCGCGAAGGTGGTGCGGCCGCGCATCAGGGCGAACAGGCCCTCCTGGATCATCTCTTCGGTCTCGCTGTCGACCGCCGCGGTCGCCTCGTCCAGGATCAGGATGCGGGGGTCGTGCAGGATGGCGCGCGCGATCGCGACCCGCTGGCGCTCGCCGCCGGAGAGCCGCTGCCCGCGCTCGCCCACCCGGGGGTCGTAGCCGTCGGCGAAGGCGCAGATGAAGTCGTGGGCGCCGGCGACCTTGGCGGCGTCGATGATCTCCCGGCGGGTCGCGTCCGGCTTGGCGTAGGCGATGTTCTCCACGATCGTGCCGGCGAACAGGAACGTCTCCTGCAGGACCACGCCGATCTGGCGGTGCAGGTCGCGCTGCTCGATGTCGCGCAGGTCGGCGCCGTCGATCGTGATCCGCCCCTCGTCCGGGTCGTACAGACGCATCAACAGGTTGATGAGGGTGGTCTTGCCGGCCCCGGAGTGGCCGACGATGCCGATCAGCTCGCCCGGCTCCACCTGCAGGGAGATGTCCTCCAGCACCGGCTCGTGAGTCTGGTAGCCGAACACCACCTCCTCGAATCGGACCCTCCCGTCGATGGACAGGCGCCTGGAGCTGGCCGAGTCGGCGACCTCGGGCGGCTCGTCGATGATCTCGAACACCCGCTCGGCGGCGCTCATCGATTCGGCGAACTGCCGGGGGAGGCCGGCGATCATGGCCAGCGGCCCGTAGATGATCATCGCGTACTGGACGAACTGCACCAGCTCGCCCACCTTCATCTCCGCCCCCAGGACCAGGTAGCCGCCGGCCAGGAAGACCAGGAACTCCCCGAAGCGCATGACGAAGGTCCAGGTCGGCGTCAGGACGGCCCAGGTCCGCTCGTTGCGCAGCATGACGTCGCGCAGCTCGGCCGAGCGCTGCCGGAAGCGGCCGACCTCCGACCGCTCGCGGCCGAACGCCTTGACCACGCGGATGCCGGCCAGGATGTCCTGCAGCAGCGTGTCGACCTTGTCGAGCAGCCGGTTCTCGCGGCGGAACAGCGTCCGCACGTGCTTCCACACGCTGTGCGTCAGCAGGACCACGACCGGGACCGGAACCAGCACCAGCACCGCCAGGCGCCACTCGCGCAGGCAGAGGATCACGCCCACGCCGATCAGGGTGAGCACCTGGGCGAGGCTGTCGGTGAGCCAGAAGTTGATGAACGTCTGGACCTTGCGGGTGTCCCTGCTGACCCGGTTGAGGATGTCGCCGGCGTCGCGCGTGCTCAGATAGGCCAGCGACAGCTTCTGCACGTGCGTGAACACCATCCGGCGCAAATCGCCGGACAGGCCGGTGGCGACCCGCGCGGTCGCCCGGCGACTGAAGGCGGCCAGCAACGCGTGGCCACCGTACGCAAGGGCCAGCGCACCGATCAGCGTCAGTACGGCGCCCAGCTCGGCTCGGCGTGGCGTCAGGTAGTCGTCGATGAGGATGCGGGTGAGCTCCGGCGGCAGGAGCGCCAGCAGCGTGTGGCCGGTGAACAGCGCCATCGCCGCGATGACCCAGCGGAGCTGTCGCCGCGCGACCTCCCACAGCCGGCGCACCATGGCCGCCCTGTTCGTGCACGCCCGGCAGACACGTGTGCCTGCCTCCCGGCGCCGGCCGCAGGTGGGGCAGATCCCCTCGTCCGGGGCGTCGCGGTAGCGCGGCTCCTTTCCCTCGATCAACTGGTTGAGAGCCCGCGCGACGGTCGCGTAGCGCGGCGCATGGCGCATCGAGTAGCGCGCCAGCGTGCGCGCCCCGTTGCGGTCGTGCCCGCCGGTCACCGCCGGCTCGGCGATCAGACGGCCGCAGCCGACCATGGTGTCGGCCTGGAATCGCTCCACGTCGGCGAAGGCGACCGTCCGCCAGCCGGAAACGCCTGCCGGCCGCACCGCGACCCGCGTGGTGCCGACCACGGTCCAGCCGTCGCCGTACCGGGAGTCCGCGGTCAGGTCGGCCGGCACCGCGTAGCGGACCTCCTCGCCGGCCAGGACCTCGGCGACCTCGCGGCCGACGTCGGCCGGCAGGTCGAAGCGCAGCCTCACAGGAGCCCTTCCAGCGTGCGCAGCACCGAGCGGTCCAGACGCGTGTAGTCGGCCACCTCGAAGCGGTTGCCGTCGACGTCGACGATCACCAGCCGCCCCGAGCCCACCATGGTGACGTTGTTCTTGCCGCTCTGCACCGTGAAGCGGCGCCGGCCGGCGCCGGTGTCCACGGTCCAGTAGGAGTAGCCGAACTCCTCCTTGAGGGACTCGACCCGTTCGATCAGCGGCGTGAAGTAGCGGCGGTCGAGCTCGTCGTGGAGGACCGCCGCCTGCGCGGGCGTGAGGTCCTCGAGCGATTCGACGATGCCGATCTCGTCTCCTTCGCGGTCGCGCAGGGAGATGTACTGGTCGGCGGCGCTCAGGGGAAAGGTGCGGAAGGCGTTGATCCGCTCGTAGCGCTCGGGCTCCTCGCCGCGCACGGTCAGCGTGACGAAGCCGCCGGAGTTGCGGTCGAACTCGAGTTCGGCGGCGTTCAGCACGCGGGTCCGGTGTTTCCGGCGGCGCTTCTCGGCGGCCGCGTCCGTCTTGTCCTCGCCGTCGCGCCGGTCGTTCATCGCTGCGCCCCTACGCCGATCACTTCGAGTGCGTCGCGCTGCTTGCGCACCAGCGTGGCGTAGATCCCGCCGGCGGCTTCCAGCTCGTCGTGGGTGCCTTGCTCCACCAGCCGTCCCTTCTCCAGGACCGCCAGGCGGTGCGCCATGCGCAGGGTGGACAGCCGGTGAGCGATGGCGATCGTCGTGCGGCCCCGGATCAGCCGTTCCAGGGCGAGCTGGATCATCTCCTCGGTCTCGGAATCGACCGAGGAGGTGGCCTCGTCCAGGATCAGGATGCGCGGATCGATCAGCACGGCGCGGGCGATCGACAGCCGCTGCCGCTCCCCGCCCGACAGGCCGTGGCCGCGCGGCCCGACGCGGGTGTCGTAGCCGTCGGGGAGCCGGGCGATGAAGTCGTGGGCGAACGCCGCCTTGGCCGCGGCCACCATCTGGGCATGGGTGGCGTCCGGACGGCCATAGGCGAGGTTCTCCGCGGCGGTGCCGTCGAACAGGTAGGGATCCTGCAGGATGATGCCCACCTGGCGGCGCAGGTCGGCGATGCGCAGGTCGCGCACGTCGATGCCGTCGATCAGTACCCGGCCCGAGTCGGTGTCGTACAGCCGGGTGATCAGGTTGATCAGCGTGGACTTGCCGGCGCCGGTGTGGCCGACCAGGCCGAGCACCTCGCCGGAATCGACGGTCAGATCGATCTCGTGCAGCACCGGCTTGTTGGGCTCGTACGCGAAGGTGACGCCGCGCAGTTCGACCGCGCCGTGCATGTGCGGCAGCGCCACCGGGTCGGTGCGCTCGGCGACCTCCGGTACCGAGTCCACCACCTCGAAGATGCGGTGCGCGGAGTTCATGGCCATCGACCACCACTCCACCACCAGGGTCATGAAGCGCATCGGCTCGTAGAGCAGGGCCGAGTAGGTGGCGAACGTGATCAGCCCCCCCAGGGTGAGAGACCCGCCGATCACCTGCCAGCCGCCTGCCGCCCAGACGATCAGGCCGCCGATCTGGGTCAGAAAGGCGACGGACGGGAACAGGGTGGCCAGTGTCCGCTGCGTGCGCAGCTCCGCTCCACGCACCTCGTCGTTGGCCGGCGTGAACCGCTCGATCTCCTGCTGCTCCTGGCCGAACGCCTTGACCACGCGCACGCCGCTGAGCGAGTCGTCGACCACGCCGTTCAGGATCGCGAGCGAGCGGTGCTGGCGGCCGAACAGGCGCCACAGCTTCGGGAACACGCGCTTGACGATGAGGACGACCGCGGGCGCCGGCAGCAGCAACAGCAGCGCCAGCACCGGCTGCAGCGCGACCATGACGGCGACGATCGCCACGATCTGCACCAGGTTGACCACGAAGAAGGGCAGGCCGTCGATGAAGAAGTTGCTCAGGTTCATCGAGTCGTGATTGACCCTGACCATCAGGCCGCCGGTCTGCTTGCGCGCGAAGAACCCGAGCGACAGGCGCTGCAGGGCCGTGAAGATCTGCGACTTGAGGTCGTAGACCATCTGCACGGACACCCGCGCGTTGAGCCGCTGGTAGAGCATCTGGGCGGCGACGCCGGCGGCGTGCACGGCGACGATCAGCAGCACCAACGGAAGCACCTGCCCGTGGAAACGCCCGGCCGGGGCCAGCACGTCGTCGAACAGCACGCGGCCCGAGAGCAGCGGCGTGACGGTCTTCAGCGCCGTGGCGGCAAGCATGGTGACGGCGACGATCGCCGCCAGGCGCCGGTAAGGGCGCAGGTAGCCGAGCACCCGAGCGAACAGGCCGCGCTTGTCGATGCAGCGCGGGCAGACGGCGCGCTCCTGATCGGGGTAGCGCAGGCCGCAGGTGGGGCAGGTCTGCTCGCGCAGCGCCTCGGCGGCCGGCGGTTCGTCGCCCTTCTGGAGCGCGGCGACGGCGCCGGCGAAGGCGCCGAACTGGCGTGCCCGGCTGTTGCTGAAGCGAAGCAGCAGCCGTTCGGTCTCGTCGGGAGAGCCGGCTCCGTCCGCCTCCGCCGCATCCGGCTCACGCCGGCCGGCGGTGAGCAATCCTCCCGAGACCAGGCTCTCGACCTGCACGGGGCCGATGCGGTCGAGCGCCTGGCTGTCGATGCCGCCGGCGCTGACGACGTGCAGGGAGTCGGGCGTGGCGACCGCCCAGTCCTCGCCGAAGCGGCCGTCCAGGCAGAGGTCGGAGCCGACCGCGTGCAGGATGTCCCGCTCCGCGATCCCGGCGGCGGACAACCGTTCCTTGATCGATTCGGGGACTTCGGCGTTCACGGGGCGCAAACCCCCATCATACGACGGTTACGATACGGAGCTGACGGCGTCGACGAAGCCGTCGATGAACTCCCTGGTCGTATCCCACGTGGTCATCAGCCGCGCCACGCCCTGCTCCTTGTCGAACACGTAGTAGGGGAAGCGGCCGATGGTCGCTTCGATCACCGCCGGCCGCAGCCGCACGAAGACGCCGTTGGCCTCCACCGGGTGCAGGATCTCCACGTCGGTCTCGGCGCGCAGGCGCGCGGCCAGGTGGGCGGCCATGGCGTTGGCGTGCGCGGCGTTGCGGTGCCAGAGATCGCCTTCGAGCAGCGCGCTGAACTGCGCGGACACGAAACGCATCTTGGACAGGAGCTGCAGACCCTGCTTGCGCACGTAGTCCAGGTGGGCCAGCGGCGTGAAGGCGACCACCGCCTCGCCCATCAGCAGACCGTTCTTGGTGCCGCCGAATGACAGCAGGTCGACGCCAAGGTCGCGGGTGCACTCGCGCAGCCCCATGCCAAGGCTGACCGCGGCGTTGGCGATGCGGGCGCCGTCCACGTGCAGCAGCAGGCCGTGCGCGTGCGCAAGCGCGGCGATCTCCCCGATCTCCGCCGGCGTATACACCGTGACCATCTCGGTGGCCTGCGTGATGGAGATCAGGCGCGGCCGGCTGGCGTGCACGTCCGGCTCGGCGGTCACCAGGCGGCGCGCAGCGTCCAGGTCGATCTTGCCGTGCTCATGAGGGACCTCCAGCACCTTGCAGCCGACCAGGCGCTCGATGGCCCCGCACTCCGCCCACGCCAGGTGCGCGGCCGAGGTGGCGATCACCGCCTCGTACGGCTGGCAGCAGCCGGCCACCGCCACCACGTTGGCGGCGCTGCCGTTGACCACCGACAGCACCTGCACGCCGTCGCCGAAGTGGCGGGGGGGGGGGGCGGCGGCGCGGGGCCGGGGCGCCACTTCCCCCCCCCCCCCCTCGGGCCCGCCCCACCGCGGGGTCAC
>JAPOQV010000536.1 GCA_026710565.1 Spirochaetaceae bacterium
CTTCAACGTCGGCACCCCCCTCAAGGGCGCCCCCGTCACCTACGCCATCGGGCCGACCCAGTACGTCGCGGTGCAGTCGAGCGGCCGCCACCTGCACCCGGCGAGGTACGACAACCCCGAGAACTCGAGCTACCTGTTCGTGTTCGCCCTCGACCAGCGCTGACGGTCGGACTCGTTCCCCCGGGAGCGCAGCCCCGGGGGAACGAGCTGATTCTCCCTAATAGCATCCTGTTCCCGCCAGCCTCCGATGGAGCCACCTCAGTTTCTTTGACTTCAACGGGTAGAGGTCAACGGACTCTTCGGCATCTACGACCACCGCATCGACCTCAATCTCGAGGACCGTGTAACGCTTCTGCATGGTCCAAATGGAGTCGGGAAGACCTCCATCCTACGAATGATTGACGGTCTCTTGCGAAACAATTTTACCCATTTTCGTCGCATCCCGTTTGCGCGGATCCTTCTCGGTTTTCAGGACGCCAGTGTACTTGAACTCCGCACAGACCGCGACGCCGGACGGAACCAAGAATCAGGCAAACTGACCTTGACTACAAAGCACGGCCAGGACCGCTCGTCCACCGTGAGCCTGGGCCCGTCCGAAGCGGAGTCCATAGCGGCCAAGGTCGATTTCCTGAGACCTCACGCTAGCGCCCCCGACACCTGGATCGACGTCACCGACGGCGAAGTACTGTCCGAGTCCGAGGTCCTTTCCAGATTTCGCGGGTTGCCACCAGGACGCAAGAACCGTTTGAAGAAGAGCCCTGCCTGGCTCCGGGAATTCCTGAATAGCGCAAATACCTACCTCATCGAGGCGCAACGGCTAGTCAGAACTCCATGGGATCCCGGCTCAGCAGATGACTTCCGATTTCGGCGTTCTCGTCGTCCAGCTCCATTCATTTCACGCGTGGAGGAGTGCAGCCTAGATTTTCAGATACGACTCAGCGATACCATGGCGACGTACGGACGACAAGCCCAAACGCTGGATCAGACTTTTCCGCAGCGTCTGATTTCCGCCACTGCGCAACTGTCGCAGGATGAACTTCGGGACCGGATGACCACTCTGGACAAGAAAACCGAAGAGTTCAAGTCAATTGGCATTCTCGACGAGACGCCTGCACACCCGTTCGATGCCAACAGTCTCCGTGACATGGATTACACGCAAGCTCGAGTCATGACGTTGTATGTGCAGGACACCGAGGGGAAGCTAGAAGCCTTGGACAACTTGGCGAGCCGCACGCGTCTCCTGCTAGACAATGTGAACGGGAAGTTCAGAAATAAACAGATACGCCTCGACCGAAATAGTGGCCTAGTGGCCGAAATGGACGGGAATCTGCCGCTACCGTTGGAAGCCCTATCCTCCGGCGAACAGCACGAACTTGTGCTGCACTACGACCTTCTGTTCAGAGTCCGGCCGAATACCGTCGTGTTGATCGATGAACCAGAGTTGTCCCTTCATGTAGGATGGCAGAAGAAATTCCTCCCCGATCTCAAACAGATCGTCGAACTGTCAGGTTTTGATGCAGTCGTTGCCACCCATTCACCTTTCATAGTTGGCGATGACGACGATCTGATGGTTGGCTTGGGCGATGTGGACAGTCCAGCCTGACCGACATGTTACGGGGACACAAATCTCCCGGCACGCTGGCCGCCGAGATCAAAATGCTCCGCACGTCTCACGACGGCGCCTTCCTGATCCTGGAAGGCAAGGATGACATTCGCTTCTGGCGGTCGCGACGCCACACCACCTGCGATCTCATCGACGGCGAGGGGAAACCGAACGTCATCGGCACCGTTCGACGGCTCGAAAGCGCACGTTTCGCTGGCGTTCTCTGAATCGTGGACAGCGACTTCGAACGGGTGACCGGCGAACACTTCCATTCCAGTAACCTGTTGTATACGGACGCTCACGACCTGGAGTGTCTTCTTTGTCGTTCGTCCGCGCTCGACAAGGTGCTCGCCGAGCACGGCGATCCTCGGAAGATCCGTCGATTCGAGAGGCGGGGCATGGACGTACGCACGGGTCTGTTGGAACGGGCGCTAGTCTTCGGTCGCCTGCGGTTGGCTGCCCTGCTTGCTCGACCGGCGGTCGAGCTTCAGATGCGGGTACAGCGGTTCGTGGACGAGAAGACGTGGACCGTAGACCGCGAAATGTTGATTCAACAGGTCATGTCGAATTCGCCGCGTGATGCGGATGCGATCACAGCCCGTCTTGGGAAGCTTCCAGAAGTCGATCCATGGCATGTCGTTCGGGGGCACGACATGATAGCGATTCTCTGCATAGGACTCCGACGGGTTCTCGGGAACCTCCCGGCCAGCAAGGGCATTGGCGACGTCGCGGGACTGCTACGGGCGGGCATGTCCCCAGAGGACCTGCGAGACACCGGACTCTGGACGAGTATGCAGGCGTGGCAAGCCGCGAATCGTCCCTATGTCGTACTCGCGGATTGACTGGCATCCTGCCTCGGCCAGCCTCGGCCCCGTCCGAGCGGAGCCTGCGCTCACGACCCAACAGATCGCCATCTCCGTCTGAACCGCACGGTTCGCGAGCAAGATTCCACTCGCGCAGTGAGTCCTGAGCGCTACCCGCCCGGAAAGGCGTCCGAAAGCCTGTCGGCGATACGCTTCATCTGCTGCGCGGCGTCGTCGATCACGCCGTCTCGCTCGACGCCGGTCTTGAGGCGAATCGGGATCCAGAGATGCCCATCGGCGTCCTCGACCTCGTCGAACAACTCTGTGGCCTGCCTGAGTCTGCCCTTGATGCCAGAGTAGCCGCTGTTCGCATTCTGTTTCCACCAAATCGGCGTGATGCCGGACGCGCACCAGGCATCGAGATGGACGCCGAGCCAGCCCTGGAACTTCGCGTGCACGTTCAGGTAGCGGCCTGCGGTCGTGTAGCCGTGAGCCGGTCGGACTCCCTTGGTGTCCGCGATGCCGTCGGTGACGAGGCGGCCGACGATGTCTTCGATCAGGCCGCTGTAGTTGATCAGGCGCGACGGCACGTCGATGTCGGTCACCTCGTCCTCGCGCAGCGGCAGGAACTCGGCAGCGTTCATCTCGTCGGTCAGTCCGCGAAGCTGAACGATGTCCTGCTGGAGATCCGAGTGCCCGCCGGCGACGGCGGCCCGCTCCAGCGCTTCCAGGACGTGTTTCCAGCTCGTGATCGCCAGGGTCCGACGGTCGGTCCGCGCCCACGTGATGGCGTCAACGCTGGATTCGCTCGCGAGCTCGACGGCGTTGCGGTGGCACTTCTCTTTCAGAGCGTGCCAGAGCCCGTAGATTCGCTGGTGGGGCACGACGAAGACCAGCACGGAAGGTGCGTCGCGGGGCAGCGCGTCGAGATAGGCGACGGGTTGGGCCTCGGTCAGGCCGGCCCAGAACTTGTTCTCGACGAGGGCCCGAACGACGCCGTCCATGTCACGGATTGTGAGATCCGGGGCGTTGTCGCCGTGCTGCTCTTCGGCCGATATCCGCCCCGGCGTGAAGGCCGGAATGCCGGTCTGCGCCACGACGTTGACGAACGCTTGGGCGATGTCCGGCGACGCTCTGAGGAGGTAGGCGAGCGCCTGCGTCGCCGCCGGCTCCGCGCCGCTCGACGCAATTCGCGGAACGAGGTACGCGAGCAGACTCATGGTCGATACTCCCTTGTCATCGAGGACCCGTCGCCGGCACCACTACTGGCCGGCCCTTGCAGATGGCCGCCCTTCACAATCGACGCTGGTTACCCGTCGGCCTGAAGTCCGATCGTTCGCCGGCGGATCGTCGGCGCGACGCGCCCCCGCTGCTCGCCGGATTGTAGTGCAAGTTCGCATGGACGGCGTCGCTCGACCCCGATGACCGGCGAGCCTGTCGAGTGCCCCAACCTCGACGTGCAGATCTGCAACCGCGAGACCCGCACCCTGCCGCCGACCCGCGTCAAGATGGAGCGAGCCCGCCCAACTTGGCTCGGCGGATCTCGCCCCCGCTGGATGGCCTGCAACCCGTGAAGCAGATCGACAGGGCCTCCTGCGACCAGGTACAGTAGCCGCATGGGTTCCTGGAACCGGCGGCTCCTCACCCTGTCGCCTTGGACGTACGCAGCCGTCTGGGCGTTCGTCATGGCGTTCACCACGACCGTCGGACGTGGGCTCGGCGGGTGGGTTACCGGGGACGCCAGGCCGTTGGAGACGCTGTTGATTGGCGGCTTCATTGGGCTCGTGGTCTTTCCGGCCGCCAGGCTGATAGCACCGGCGACGCTGCAGGGTATGCGCCAATACCAGTTGTGGCGCGAAGAACCGCAGCGGCAGCGGTCACGACAGCCATAGCGGCGCCGAGGTGCATGGATGCTCGGAGACCTCCGTCATGCGGTCCGGGTGCTGGGCAAGGCCCGGGGCTGGACGCTCGTGGTGCTGGTTTCGCTCGCCCTGGGCATCGGCGCCAACACCGCGCTCTTCAGCGCCGTCGACGGCATGCTCTTTCGGACGCTTCCGGTGGCCGATCCCGACGGTCTCGTGCGCC
>JAPOQV010000537.1 GCA_026710565.1 Spirochaetaceae bacterium
CGGTCGTCGTTGTTGTGCCTGGCGATGCCGTGGCCGTTGCCGTGCATGGGGTGCCACGCGTAGGTCACCGGGAAGTACCCGTCGACCCGCGGCGGTCCGGTGTACGCGAACGTGGCCTCGGGGCTGTGTTCCTTCAAGGTCGCGTGGAAGTTCTCATGGTCGAACGGCCAGCCCGGATGCTCCCAGCCCTTCATGATGGTGATGCCGGCGTCGAACGGCTCGCCCTCACCGTTGACGGTGACGAACTCGGGATCGAGATAGCCGTTCTCATACCAGCGGGCCAGGATCTCCAGTGCCTGGATCATCTCCGGCTGCCCCTGGCTGTAGACCAGCTTGTCGCCCTTCTTGAGGAAGCGGTTGTTCGACAGGCCGAACGCGTTCATCACGGCATTGAAGGAGCGGTAGTACTCGGTGTCCCGATAGCGGGTGCCGTACGAGTACCGGTCCGGATACGCGGCCTTGTAGGCCGCGAACACGGCTTCCCACTCTTCCATCGTGTGCGGGACGTCCATGCCCAACTCGTCCAGGTAGTCCTGGCGCCACAGGTAGCCGTGGCCGTAGTTGGCGTGCTTCCAGACCATCGGGTAGTGCTTCAGCACGCCGTCGCGCTTGTAGCGCTCCAGCGTGAAGTCCAGGTCAAGCCCCGCGTTGGCGGCGAAGGCGCTCAGCCCCTCATAGTAGCTGGGCATGTGCTCGGCCACCTCTTCGACGCTCAGGTCGGAGGTGCCCTGCTGGATGAGCTGCTCGATCCAGTAGGTCTCGAAAAGGTCGGGCAGGTCGTTGGCGCCGAACAGCACCAGCAGCTTGTCCTTGTACGAGATGCCGCCCTGACCAGAGCAGGGGATGTGCACCCAGTTGACGCCCAGGATCGCGTTGATCTCCTCGAGCAGCGGGGTGGTCGTCTCCGGCCACACGTGGCAGTGCTCGGTCATGTGCGTGATCGTGATCGGCTCATCCGCGGCCATCTCGGTCTGACCCTCCGCGAAGGCGCCGACAGCCACCGCCACGCTCAGCAGCAGTACCAGTAGTTTCTTCAATTAGTTCTCCTTGTTGAAGTTGCGGGCATCAAGCAGGCCGCGGGCCAACCGCGGTCCGTGCGCCCAGTGTCTCGGACGACTGATCAAGTCCGAATAGTTTGCCATATAATTTACCCCTTCAGCGACCCGATGAGAAGCCCCTTGGCGAAATACTTCTGCAGGAACGGGTAGACCAGCATGATCGGGATCAGGGAGTAGAGCAGGATCGCGGAGCGGATGGTCTCCGCCGTGTACTGCTGATCCTGAGTCTCCTCCAGGAGTTGCTGCAAGCGGATCTCCGCGGCGATGCCGCCGACCGACGCCTCGTTCACGTCGGAGATGATGCGGCCCAGGAGCTGCGGCACAAAGATCTTGCCACGGCTGATGAAGATCAGGATGTCGAACCACGCGTTCCAGTGGAATACGATCGTGTGCAGCGCGAGCACGGCGATCACCGGCTTGGAGAGCGGCAGGATCAACCGGACGAAGACGCGGAGCTCGCCTGCCCCGTCTATGCGTGCGCTCTCGGTCAACTCCTCGGGCAGGGTCATGAAGAAGTTGCGCGTGATGATCATCCAGAACAGCGGGATGAGCTGCGGGAGCCACAACGCCCACATGGTGTTGTACATGCCCAGTCCGCGCACGATCAGGAACAGCGGCACGATGCCGCCGGTCGTGAACATGGCGATGAGCACCAGGATCATGTAGAAGCGGCGGAACGGCAGATACTTCTTCGACAGCGGATAGGCGGTGAGTCCGGTGATGACTACCGTCATCGCCGTACCCACCACCGTGCGGTACAGCGACCAGTAGTACGCTTCCACCGTGTTTCGCTGGCGAAAGACGCGCTGCCAGGACTCCAGGGTCACCTCGCCCGGCTGGGGCAGGAGGTACAGCCCGCCCTTGACCACCGCAACCGGTGTGCTCACCGACAGGGAAACGTGGCGGGCGAACGGCAGCAGCACGCTGAAGGCGAACACCGCCATGAAGAGCACGATCACCACTTGGCCGAACCGCTCGCCGATGCGGCGGCGCGTGCCCACTACCATATGCCGTAGTCCGAGAACCGGCGGACGATCGCGTTGGTGCCCCACACCAGGATCATGGCGACGCCGGTCCGCAGCATGGTCAGCGCGGTGCTGAACTCATACTGGAACCCCTCGAAGGCAAGCCGGTAGATGTAGGTGTCGATCACGTCGGCGATCTCGTACACCAGCGGGTTGTACAGGTTGAAGACCTGCTCGAAGTTGGCGCTCAGCAGTCCCCCCATGCGGAAGATGAACAGGATGGTGATCACGGGAATCATGCTGGGCAGCGTGATGTGCCACGCCATGCTCATCCGCCCTGCGCCGTCGATGTAGCCGGCCTCGTACAGCTCCTGGTCGATACTGGCGATGCTGGCCAGGTAGACGATGGTGCTGAAACCCACTTCCTTCCAGATCCCGCTGAGGATGTAGACGGCCAGCCACGCCTGCGGGTCCACCATGAAGTACGGCGCCCGCGCGCCGAACGCCCGGTACAGGGCGCCCATCACTCCGGATCCCGGCGACATGAACTCGACCACCATGGCGCCCAGGAATACCCACGACAGGAAGTGCGGAAAGTACAGGATCGTCTGCACCGTGCGCTTGTAGGTCTGCGAACGCAGCTCGTTCAGCAGGATCGCCAGGATGATGGGAGCCGGAAAGCCGAACACGGTGGTAAGCACCGCGATGCGGATGGTGTTGACTATCGTGCGCAGGAAGGCGTCGGGATTCAGTAGCAGCTTGTTGAAGTGCTTCAGCACCGGGTTGGCCCACGGGCTGCCCAGGATTCCCTCGTTCACGTCGAACGACTTGAAGGCCAGGGTCATCCCGTACAGCGGCAGAAAGTGAAAGACGATCAGGTAGACAAGGCCGGGAATGAGCAGCACCAGCAGGGAACGATGGACGTAGACTTCCCGCAGCCAACCCATGCGTCTACGGCGCGACCTCTGAGACGTGGGCTTCGCGACGGTCTGCTGGTATGTCGGGACGGAAGCCATCGGCAATCGGCCCGGAGGGTACTCAACACCGGCGGACGCTGCAAGGTTCGGGCGCGCCGAGTGGCCCATCCTTGCGCGTGGGCGCACGTTGGCGACAGAGCACACGGGACGTGTCTGGTAGTGATGGACGCGGCGTTGAGCCGCTGGCATGCCAACGCGCGGGCACCTATACTCCTGCCGAAGCTGAGCCATGAGCACCGAATTCATCGCGGTCGGCGTCGCCATGGTCACCGCTCGTGGGCCGAACCCTGCGCCGGACTGGCAGCCCATGAGGAAGCCGTGACAACCGAACTGCTTGCCGTGCTGGTAACCACGGTAGCAGCAGTGCTTCTGCGCGGCCTCGATGGTGACAAGGACGCTGCATGACCCAGCCGTCGCCGGAGCCGCGACAACGGTAGCCGGGGCTCCGCACGGAGTGGACAGCCACCTTCAACCAACAAGTTCCGGTTGACGCCGCTGCGTCTTCCACAGGAGAAACGATGGAACCTCTCACATTGCATGTAGCCATCGGCGGCGATGACGCCGATCCGGGGACCGAGGAGGCGCCGTTCGCGACGGTCGAGCGCGCCCGCGCAGAGATTGCCGAGCGGCTGCGCGCCGGCCCGCCGCGGCCGATCACGGTGCTCATCCACGCCGGCACCTACCACCTGAGCGGGACGCTGGAGCTGGACGGCGCCGTCTCCGGCACCGCCGACACTCCCGTTGTGTTCGCGGCGGCGCCCGGCGAGGAGGTCGCGCTCTCGGGCGGCAGGCCGGTGACCGGCTGGCAGCGGGAGGGCAACTCCGGCGATCTCTGGTCAGCTCCGGCCCCCACCGACGCGGTGTTCCGCACGCTGCGGATCGGCGACCGGCTGGCCGACCCCGCGCGCTACCCGTCGGCCGATCCCGGGGACGCCATCCCGGGCGGCTGGCTGTTCGCGGACTGGTGGCGCCACCCGTGGGAGCGCGGCCGGTTCGAGCAGCCGGTGAGCCGCGTGCGCCGCGCCGGAGACTACCTGCAGTGGCGGGTGACCGTCCCGTCGACGGGGAGCTACCGGGTGTGGATCAGTTACGTCAAGGACGAGAGCACCACCCATCCGCAGGTCTCGTCCGTGTTCGGCGTCCGCGGCAGCGAACGGGTGGTGCTTGCCGACCTGGACGCCACCCACGACTGGCGCTCCGGCCAGCACGAGGCATTCCCGTTCCTGGCCTCGGGCGAGATCCGGCTGCAGGAAGGCGAGCACGACCTGTACTGGGAGAACCTCTCCGGCGGGCAGATCGACTTCGACTGCGTGGTGCTGTGCAGCGACTCCGACTGGGACCCCGCCGAGAACATCCGCCTGACGATCTGGCACCCGCGCGCCTACGAGGTGCGTCCGCCTGCGCCCGGCACCGACTACCTGGTGATCCAGGCGGAGGCGTTCTCGAGCGCCAGCCCCGGCGTGGGCATCGCCGACGTGGAGCCGAGCGGAGCTCCCCGCGCCGAGCCTGGCGGCCGGCCGGGGCTGGTCACGATGGCCCCTGGGGACATACCGGCCTGGGAGGACTGGACGGATGCCGAGATCCACATCTTCTCCGCATGGGGCTGGAACAACCTGATCCAGCCCGTTGAGCGGTTCGACGCCGAATCACGGACCATCGAGTTCGAGTCCTACAACGACGTGCGGCCGGGCAACCGCTACTTCATCTCCGGCACGCGCGGTTGCCTGACCGACCCGGGCGAGTGGCACCTGGATCCGGCGTCCGGGACGATCCGCTACCTGGCGCCGCCGGGCACGCAGTCGGTCGACGGCGCGGTGGCCGCGCTGCTGAAGACGGCGGTGCGCATCTCGGGCAGCCACATCGAGCTGCGCGACCTGGTGATCGCCGACACCGACTACGGAGTGGCACCGGAGCATGCGCGGGAAGAGGGCGCCATACAGCTCGACCGGTCCGAGTACTGCGCCGTCGTCAACTGCCGCTTCGAGTGCGTCAACGGCTGGGGGGTGCGGATGGTGAACCGCAGCCACCACAACCGGGTCGAGCGCTGCACCATGCACCGACTGGGGCAGGGGGGGCGCGAGCTGGTCCGGCGCC
>JAPOQV010000538.1 GCA_026710565.1 Spirochaetaceae bacterium
CGCACCCCACCCCCGCGGCGCGACAAGTGCGCGCCCGCACCCGGCCTCGCCGCCCGCCCCGGTTCCCCCCCCGGCCCCCCCCGCCGTGCCGGCCGCCGACTTCGTCAAGCCGGAGGGAAGGGGTATTTCGCCGAGCAGGAACCCGGTCGGGTTGGACAGGTAGGCGTACCGGACTGCCTGGACCACCGATCGCGCGCGTTCCAGGTCTTCGACGCCGAGAAGCAGGTCCGCGGGGCCGCGCATCCGTGCCGGCAACTCCATGGTGGACACATCGGCGCGCGTGGAGACGACGATCTCGCGGAAACGCGGCGACGCCAGCAGCTCCTCCGACTGCGCCCGCGTGGTGCCGGCAAGCGTGACGCCGGCCGCCGTGGCGCCGACCGCCAGCGCCACGCCGAGCGACAGCAGCAGCGACTCGGCAGGCCTGCCGAGCAGCGCGCGCACGCTCATACGCAGATCCTCGCGCAGGATCACTTCACTTGGCCGGCGTCTGCGATGATCACGGTCGCGTCACCGTCTTTCCGTGGGAGATCCTCGTCCTTGAGGAGATCCTTCAGCCGTTCCTTCGCCTTGCGGATCACACGCGTCTGATCGGCGATCTTGTCGAAGAGGTCGCTGCGAGCCTTGACCCCCTCCGTGATGAGGAAGGCCGCCGCCTCCGAACGGCTGCGGGTCAGACCGCACTCGACCAGGTCGTCGAGCCGGTCCAGGCTGTCCTGGCTGACTCTGACCATCACGACGTTCGACCGCTTGCCGCGAACCGATTCGACCGTCTCGTCGAGGTCCTCGAACATCGCGGCGAGCGTGCTCTTGTGGAGGCCCGTGACGCCCGCCTCCTCAAGCTCTTCGGCAATCCGGTCCACGTCGACCTTGAAGACACGTGCTCGTTTCCCGCGCTCCTTGCCGTGCGAATCAGCGTTCGTGCTGTCCTTGGCCATCGATCCACCCTTCTTGTTTCATCGAATTACGTGTAATGGTAGTGCTTATGATCACTCTGTGTCAATAACATGGAAGGCATTCGGTCGCCGACAACGCCAGGAACAGGATGACGCGCAGCAGGCGTCAGCGCCGACCGCAGCGTGCGCATCGCCTACTCGTAGCGGATCGCTTCGGCCGCCGGCGTTCGAGCCGCCGTGACGGCCGGAAGCGTGCTGCAGGCAGCGACGATGATCCATGACGCCACCACGCCCACCACGATCGGGGCCGGATCGAAGCCCGAGATGCCAAGCTCCCGCGGCGGGCCCCCCCGCTCCAGAAAGTGGGCCAGCACCGCCAGGCCGCCGACGCCGATCGCGCTCCCGATCGCCCCCACCGCGAGCGCGTCCAGCAGGAAGACGGCGCATACCCGCGTGCGGGCGGCACCCATCGCCTTGAGGATGCCGGCCGAACGCCTCCTGCGCAGCGCTCGGCTGGCAAAGATGGCCGAAAGGTTCAGCGCGGCGATCAGCAGCGCCGATACCGCCATGAAGAGTATGACCTTCACCATCTGCCCGTAGGCGTCCGAGATCTCCTGGGCGAACGTCCGCGGATCGACGATGTCCAGGAGATCATCTCCGTAGACGGCATCGAAGCACGCGTCAAGCTGTGCGAGCGCATCATCCAGCACGGCGGGATCGGCAACCGTGAAATGCAGGGCGCGTACATCGCCACCGTAATAGACGATGCTTTCGCCGGAGGACTCGTAATTCTCCCGCAGGGTCCCCGCCGGAACGAACGTCAGCTCGTCAGCGTGTGTGTAACTCCGTTCCAGCACACGCCGATGATGCGATAGCTCCGCAGTTCCGCAACCACGGTGCGGCCCAAGGCCACTCCGTCCTCGAACAGCGTCTCGCCAAGCTCCGCCCCCACGACCATGACGGGCTCGCCGCGGGCCATGTCGGCAGCGGTGAACAGGCTGCCGGCCGCGGCCGCCAGCTCGCTGGCCGCGAAGAATTCGGGAGTCACTCTCCTCCCGTGGACATGCTCGTGCTGTGGTGCCACGCCGCCGGCCGTCTTGAGCTGGAAGCCGGTCCACTCGTTCAGGTAGGCGTACTGCACGGCCTGCGTCGTGGAGCGAGCTCGCTCCAGGTCTTCGATACTCAGCTCCACGTTGCTGGGGAGGGTCTTCCATGCCGGGGCGTCCCAGCTCCGGGCCGTCGCGGTGACGACGATCTCGCGGAAGTAGCGCGATGACAGCACTTGCTCCAGCGTCGCTGACGCCGTCGCTGCCAGGGTGACGCCGACCACCGTCGCTGCGACGACGACGGTCACTCCCACGACGAGCAACAGAGACTCGGCCGGCCGGCCGAGCAGCGCGCGGATGCTCAGGCGCAGATCTTCACGACCGAACACGTGACCTGTCCGGCGTCCGCGCCAACCATCAGCAGCACGACAGGAACCAGGGCGGCTCTCTTCATGGGTGTTTCTCCCCTGTGCTGTCCACTTCCGGGGCGGGTCCAGAAACGATTGTGGTTCGTCTCGTCAGCCCATGGCGGCATGCTCCCGGAGGTCCTACCGCTGCTAAATCTGCTGCCTATCCTCCACGGTCAAAGACAAGCACGGCTGTCATGACCGCGCAATCCGTAAACGTCGGGAATATGCCGACATGCGGCTTCACTATTGCCGACGCTTGTCCAGGCCGCCGCCACTCCAGCCGAGGTCAATCCCGGTCCTGAGATGCCGGTCTCCGCATGGCGGAGAGGGTCTCTTCAGAGCCCTGCTCATCGATCGGCCGGAGTTGGCCGTGCCCCGCCGCGCGCCCGGTACAGGTCGACGTAGGCGCGAGCGGATGCCTCGGACACCCGGAAGGAACGGACCGGCCAGTACCCGAACGCATCGTGGATGCGCAGGTTGGCGTGCAGCAGGCACTCGACCGGTTGGCCGACCATCGGGAACGCCGGGTTGTCGCGCCTCGACTCCAGGCTCGTGGCGAGCAGGTTGTCGTACTTGTGGGGACTCACCAGGTAGCTGCCGCCGCCGCCGTTGACGTGGAGGTAGAAGGCATGGCCGGAGGTCACGGCCGCGTGGGCCAAGCGCTCGAGGCCATCCACGCTGCACCTCGGCTTGCCGCCGTTGGCCGGATGGAGAATCAGGCGGGCGCCGAACATGACCGGAAGCGTCCAGGTATCCGGGTAGCGCGCGTCGTGACAGACGTGGAGGCTGACGGGCACGCCGTGAACGTCGAACTCGTTCAGGTCCTGACCGTGCCAGAAGTCGACCTCGCAGGAGTGGATCTTGGGGCAATCGGTGAGGACCCCGCCGTCGGGGTCGTAGACGCGCGACACGTTGTAGCGAACCATGCGGTCGGGGTGCTCGGGATCCCGCTCCCAGACGGGAAGCCCCACCACCAGGAACGGGGCGCCGGGAAGCTCAGCAAGGCACCGCCGCAGCCTGTCCTCCGCCTCCCTGACGGGGCCGGGATGCCGCGTGACCTCGTGCTCGGCGAACAGGCCCGTCAGGCTTGTCTCCGGAGTGACCAGAAGCTGGATCCCCAGCTCTGACGCCTGTTGCGCCCCTCGGCAGATGGCATCGAGGTTCTGCTCGATGGAGGGCCGGTTGAGGACCTGGTATCCGCCCACGTGGAGGTACTCCGGCAGGGCAGGCTGCGTTCCATGGAGGGCGAAGCGGTGCGCCAGGATCGCTTGATTGCGAACCGCCAGACGCACTCCCATTTCGGGGAGCACGTCCTGACCGGGTTCGTGAATGACTCTTCGGCCGTCCCAGAACAGCTCAAGGTCGGAGAGCCTGATCAGGTTCCCGCCGCCGTCGGTCTTGCGCAACCGCAGCACATGGTCCCGATCCGCGGCGATGTCGATCTTGACGGTGGCGACCGGCTGGCCAATACGCCAGTCGCTCGTGGACAGGGCGAGCGTCGATGCAGCGAAATCCACGACCGCAAGGGCGCGCTCCGCCCCTCCGAAGTAGCCGAACTCCAACGTGCCGCGCGAGTCGCCCTGCAGCCGGAACGTGAGCTCGATGGCGTCACCGTTCCACGTGTGGACATCCCCTGCCCCTACCGAGACCGCCTCGTCGCTCGAGGAATGCAGACACGCTCCGCCGGGCACGGACTCGACTCCGTCGGCCTCAACGGGCCAGACCCATCCGGGATAGCTCCTGCCGTCGAACGTCATCTCCTGGCGGATGTCCATCCTCCGACTCTATATCATCCGGCCGATGATCAGCCCGCGGCAGCAGCCGACACGGGATGAAGAGCATCCCGACGACGTGCAGCCCGAGGAGGTGCGAGCCTACCTGGCGCGGTTGTACGGCGAGGAGCGGCGTGCGTACGCATGCCGCGCTTGGAATCTCGAGGATTTCGGAGCTTGGCAGCGGCGCGCGAGGCCCAGGCTCGCAGAGTTGATCGGCCTGGAGCGCATCGCTGAGTCGGCCGGGCACGGGGGCGTCTCGGTGCAACTGGACCCGGACGTGGAGCACCTCGACGGCTATACCGTCGGATGTGCCGCGGCTGGAAGCGGACATTCCCCGCCCAATTGGCCATCATGGGGGCGAACTGCGATGACCGCCGCCAATCCGTTCGAGCTGTTCGACCGCTGGCTGGCCGACGCCCGCGCCGCCGGCGCCGTGCTGCCGCAGGCGATGGCGCTGGCGACCGCGGATGCCGACGGCATGCCCGACGCCCGCATGGTGATGGTGCGCGGCGCCGGACGCGACGGCTTCGTGTTCTTCACCGATCGGGAGAGCGCCAAGGGCGACCAGCTCCGCGCCAACCCGCGTGCCGTGCTGCTGGGTTACTGGCGAGAGCTTGGCCGGCAGTTGCGCGTCAGTGGCGGGGTCGAGGAGACCTCGGCGGTGGAGGACGAGACGGCGTTTCGCGAGCGGCCGCGCGAGGCACAGCTCGCCATCGCGGCGTGGCGTCAGGGAGCGGACATCGGCAGCCCGGACGACCTCCAGGCCGCTGTCCAGGCTGTCGAGCACGGCGTCCGCGCCGGCGACGTGCCGCGGCCGTCGCGGTGGGGAGGCTACCGGCTGCTCCCGGACCGGTTCGTGTTCTGGGAGGAGCGCCCGGACCGCCTGCACCGGCGTCACGAGTACCGCCGTGCCGAGAACGGTGAGTGGAGGCACAACCTGCTCGCCCCCTGACGGGACGGCGTGCCCGCCCCCTCCCGACGCGATTCTCCCGCGCATCAGCACATCGCCATCCCGCGAGTCATCCACTCCGACGACCCGCGTTCATGGCATGCTGCCTTGGAATGACCGATCGGTTCATCGTCGTCGGCGCCGGTGTCTTCGGCGTAACCGCGGCGCTGGAGTTGCGCGCCCGCGGCCACGCTGTGACCCTGCTCGACCGCGGCCCGATCCCCGCGCCGCTTGCCGCCAGCACCGACATCAGCAAGGTCGTGCGCATGGAGTACGGCCCCGACCCGGACTACATGGCGCTCATGGAGGAGGCCCGGGCCGGATGGCTGCGCTGGAACGAGCGCTGGACGGCGGACGGCACCGGACCGCTCTACCATGAGAGCGGCGTCCTGATGGTCACCCGCGACGTCATGGCGCCCGGCGGCTTCGAGCACGACAGCTACCGGATGCTGATGGCCCGCGGCCACCGGCCCGAGCGCATGGACGCGGCCGTGATCGCGCGCCGCTATCCCGCCTGGAGCACCGGACGCTTCGTGGACGGCTTCTACCACCGCAAGGGCGGCTACGCGGAGAGCGGCGCGGTGGTCGCCGCGCTGGCGCGTGAGGCGCGCGCCGCCGGGGTCACGGTGAGCGAGGGATCCCGGATGACCGCGCTCATCGAGGAAGCCGGCCGCGTCCGCGGCGTCCGCACCGATCGAGGGCAGGAGATCGAAGCCGACGCCGTGGTGCTTGCCACCGGTGCCTGGGCGGGGTCCCTCCACTCGCCGCTGTCCGGCGCCATCCGCGCCAGCGGCCACCCGGTGTTCCATCTGCGTCCCGGCGACCCCGCACTCTTCCGGGCGGAGCGGTTCCCGACCTTCACGGCCGACGTGGCGCGCACCGGCTACTACGGCTTTCCCGTGAACGCGCAGGGGGTGGTCAAGATCGCCTCCCATGCGCTCGGCCGACCGATCGATCCGGACGCGCCCCGCGACTTGGCAGCCGGCGCGGAGACGCGCCTCCGCCACTTTCTCGCCGACATCTTTCCGGCCCTGGCCGCCGCCCCCGTCGTCTACACCCGCCTGTGCCTGTACGCCGACACGCAGGACGAGGACTTCTGGATCGCGCCCGACCCGGAGCGGGTCGGACTGACCGTGGCCGGCGGCGGCAGCGGCCACGGATTCAAGTTCGCGCCCGTGCTGGGCGGTCTGATCGCCGACGCGGCGACCGGCGTGGACAACCCCGCGCTCCGCAGATTCCGGTGGCGTCCCGAGGTCACCCTGGCGCATGGCACCGAGGCAGCCCGCTGCCACCTCCCCGAAGTGGACGACTGAGGTTGACGACCGATGCTTTTCCATGACGATCTTGCGGATTTCGTCGCAACCCAGCGCAGACACCTGAAGAAGTGGGAAGCAGCCAACATCCCTGAAGTGGGAGTCATCCGCGACGTTCTTGGGCCGAACGACGACCAGGACATGGCCAGCAACCCCGGCGGCCATTCGGTCACGCAACAGGTCGACCGGCTCGCCGTCGACTGTCACGGCATAGCCGGAGACCGTCACCGCGGCCTCACGAGACCCTCCACGGGCCGTGAAGCCCCGCTCTACCGCGAGACCGGTACCACCATCGTGAACCGGCGTCAGGTCTTCGCCGTCTCCTCGTACGAGTGCCACCTGTTGAGCCGCAGCCTCGAGGTGAGCATCACCCCCGATCTGCTTGGCGCGAACGTCGTCATCGATCGCGAGGACGGCGCCGACTACTGCATATCGGACGTGCCGCTCAACACCTACTTCGCCATCGCCCCGGCGGACGCCGTGGAGCTGCCGCGCACCCCTATCGCGACGCTGATCCAGTACCTCCAGCAGAAAGGCTGCAGCCGTACCGGACGCGCCATCGCCAGGGAGCACGGTGACGCCTCGCTGACGAAACGGTTCGTCGCCCATGCAGAGCACCAGCGCGGAATACTCTGCAGCGTGGAGTATCCCGTCGACGCCCCCGCCCATCTCGAGCGCGGTCAGAAGGTGTTCTTCAGGTTCCCGATGGGTGCCTGCTACTGATCAGTCCAGAACGCGCCGCGCGGTCTCGTGCGCGCGCACCCATTCCCAATCGATCTCCACGCCCAGGCCGGGGCCGGTCGGCACCGGCACGTGGCCCCGGTCGTCGATGGCGTCGAGCGCGTCCGAGTAGTCGGCGTACAGCCCATCGTTGCGGGCGGATGGCACGTTGGGATGCACGAGCCCCAGCTCGTAGTAGTTGGTGTTGCGGATCGCCGCCATGCACTGCCGCTGCGCGGGACCGGGACCGTGGAACTCGATGTCGATGCCCAGCGACTCGGCGGCGTGCGCGAGCTTGATCACGCCGGTGATGCCGTCGTAGCCCACGTCGCCGCGCACGAAGTCGGTGGCGTCGGCCAGGGCGAAGTCGATGTGAGGCTCCAGGGTGCGCACGTGCTCGGTCATCAGCAGCGGCGTGCGGATGAGCTGGCGCAGCTTGCGGTGCGCGAACTGCGAGATGCCGCCGTCGCGGAACGGGTCCTCGTACCAGTAGTAGCGGGCGTCGTCGCAGGCGTGGCCGACCTTGACCGCGTCCGCGAAGGTGCG
>JAPOQV010000539.1 GCA_026710565.1 Spirochaetaceae bacterium
CCCCCCACGCGCCGCGCCGGGGCCGGCACCCGGCGGCCCCCCGCGTGCCCCGCCCCCGCGCCGCCGCCGCCCCCCGCGTGGGGCGCGCGCCGCCCCCGCCTGCGGGAGATCGCCCGCCCCGGGCTGATCGCCACGCCGCTCAACAGCGGCATCAACGAGTTGGTGGTGGAGGCGGCTCGCCAGTCGCTGGCGTCCGCAGGGGCCACCGTCCACATCGACCCCGAAGAGACGCCCGGGGTGGAAGGGCAGTCCGGGCGAACCGCGGAGCCTGCGGCGACGGGTTTCGGGGGTGGCTGAGTTCTCGTTGGAGCCGGTTGCGGTTCCGCCGGTGCACACCAGCCACCGCCGCATCTGCACGCCGCTGCCGGTGCCGGAGTCGCTGCCCGTGCTGGAGCGCCTGCGGGCGGCCGAGCCGCGCGCGATGGCCGGGCAGCCGCCAATCGTCTGGGACCGCGCCGACGGCTTCCAGGTGTCCGACCGCTGGGGCAACACGTGGATCGACTGGTCGTCCGGCGTCCTGATCACCAACGCCGGCCACGGTCGCCGCGAGATCCGCGACGCCGTGACCGAAGCCGTGTCGCGCCCGCTGCTGTCCGCCTACGTGTTCCCGCACGAACGGCGCGCGGAGCTCGCCGCCCGCCTGCAGGGCCTCGCCCCCGATCCCGGCGGCTACACGGTGTTCGTGGTCACCACCGGCAGCGAAGCCAACGAGGCGGCCATCAAGCTGGCCAGGACCTACGGCCAGCGCCGCCACGGGCCGGCCAAGCGGGTGATCGTCTCCTTCCGCAACGCGTTCCACGGCCGCACGATGGGCGCGCAGCTCGCCGGCGGCATGGCCGCTCAGCACGAGTGGCTCAGCGGGGAGGGGGCGACCTTCGTGCGCGTGCCGTTTCCGGACGGCTTCAAAAACCCGGACACCTCCTTCGAAGGGTTTCTGGCAGCCGTCGCCCGGTCCGGCGTCGAGCCCGCCGAGATCGCCGGCATCATCACCGAGTCGTACCAGGGGGTCGGTCCCGACTTCCTGCCGACCGAGTATGCGCAGGAGCTGTGCGCCTTCGCGGCCGAGCACGACATCGTCACCATCTTCGACGAGGTGCAGTCCGGCTTCGGGCGCACCGGCCGCATGTTCTGCTTCGAGCACTACGGCGTCACGCCGGACCTGATCACCTGCGGCAAGGGCATCACCTCCAGCCTGCCGCTGGCTGCGGTGATCGGCCGGCGCGACATCCTGGACCTGTACCCGCCGGGGTCGATGACCTCCACCCACTCCGGCAACCCGATCGGCGTGGCGGCGGCGCTGGCCAACCTGGACCTCATCGAGCGCGAGCGCTTGGTGGAGCGGGCCGAGACGCTCGGCTGCATCCTGATGGCGGAGCTGGCGCGGATCGTCGCGCCGCACTCGTCCGCGCTGGCGTGCCTGACCGGCCGCGGACTGGTTGCCGGCATCCAGGTGATGCGCCCCGGCCCAGGGCCGGCCGGCTCGCGGGAGCCCGACGCCGTGACCGCGGCGGCCATCGTCCAGGCCTGCTACCGGAGGGGCCTGCTGATGTTCGCGCCGGTGGGCGTGGCAGGCGAGTGCGTAAAGATCGCCCCGCCGCTGGTGATCAGCGAGGAGGCGCTACGGGAGTCGCTTGCGGTGTTTCGCGACGCGTGCGCCGAGGTGCTCGCGAGCAGACTCAGGCCGGCCCACGTTCATCGGTCCGGCTGACGTCCGAAATGCCCGTCTCGGTGTGAGTCCTATCTGACCGAGCAGAGGCGCAGGCGAAGGGGCGCGAACGAGGTTCCTCGACGCCAATGAAGTGAACGGACTCGAGGTCGGAATGTTCGCGATCGCCCCGGCGCGGCGTGGCAGATAGTCATCGCCGAACAGTCGTCTCTCCGGTGTTCGGGTCGAATGTCACGGCTGCGACGTCAAGCAGCTCGGGATCGCTCACCGCATCCCTTCTGAACACCGGTAGATTCGCTCCGTCGTGCCGCGCAGAAGGAGTCACAAGGCCGGCCAGTCCTGACTGCACGGCCTCCGCGCCGAGTTGATTGCAGAACGTATAGTCGCTCCTGTCGACCAAACCAGGCCACGAGGTCGGTGCGGTACCCCACGGCGGCCAGTATCTGCTGCAATTCGTCGTTGCTTTGAGCGTCGAACTGCAGTTCATCTCTGAGGTCGTCCAGCGGGATGTTCGCCAATCGGAACACTCGTCGCCGACCGTTGCGAGTGGGAATCGTCTGCAGCACGATTACCTTCCCGCGGCTGTGTCCACGTAGTCCTTGACGACTAGCAGGTCTTCGACTGAACCGTTCGACAACAAGGCCAACGGCGACTCTCCTTGCAGAAGGGCATGCGGCTCTCGCAGCCACTCGTTCTCGACATCCAGATCGCGGAAAAGCGAGCGCAGCGTCTCCCGAATCGCAAACAGGTATGCGATCCTGTTTCGAACATCCCGACCGCGAAGCATCTCGGTTCCGTCGAGGACGGCGGCCACGTGGTCCGCATCGGACTGGTCAAAGCCGAGGAGACCGACGACCTGGGCGCTCGTCAAGCGCCAAAACTCCATCAGCTTCAAGACGAATCGGACTGGACCCGTCAGTCTGGGGCGCGACGCTTTGCGAACCAACTGTTCCAAAAGATCGAAGTCGTCGACCGATTCGGCCGCCGTTTCGCGCGGTTCTCTACGCACCGGAGGAGACTACCTCAATCTGTCGAAGTGTGATTCAGCCCCGATACTGATGACTCCGTCCGCGACGCCGAGATCCTTCCAGGCTCCCGGGTCCAGATGTAACCGGCTTGGTTCACCTCGTGCACCTGTCGCACTATCCACGGCAGCCGGAGAAACGTTCACGAGGCCGTATCCTGTCTATCGTAAACCGGCACGAAAAGAACACTTCCATCGATCCCGCCGGAACCGTCGCGCCCGCTCTCGAATCCGGGACCGCCACGTCCCCCTCCTCCGCCTCGGCCGATGGAAATCTCCAAGGTGTCTCCCACCGACAGCTCGGATAGTTCGACTATGACGGTTTCTCCGGGACATCCACGTCCACCGTCTCCGCCGTTTGCGACAACGCGATCGTCAGTCCCGTCTGCCGTTGCCCCTTTGCCGCCGTAGCTTTGGCCAAAGCTACATCCCTGACCGTCGTCTCCCTTCAGCGGCTTCCCATCGCGGGCGATCCCTCCGCCGCTACCACCACCCCCGCCACTCCCGCCGGAGGCGACGTAACGCCGTTGTCCGACTTGTAGGGTGGTGGCGGCTCCGCCACCACCGCCCCCTCACCCGGCGGCGCCGTGGAGGTTGAGGCCCTGCATGCAGAAGGCGCCGCCGCCGCCGGCGCCGGCAGCCCCCGTAATGACTGCTAGGCCCCGTGGGGTGCACCACGGCCATCGGAAGGGTCCGCTATCGGTGACGCGCTGCAAGCCTGACCTCATGATCTCGCCTTCACAGCAGATTCGTGACTACCCTCGTTGGCCGTTGTGGGTGCGCTGGTCTGCAAATGTTTCGGCGTCTTGCTTGGTTCCGTCAAGTGGACGATGGGCGGGCGGCTGGTGCGCGATAGGCCGGGCGACTACGCGAGTCGCTCGCGCCTCGAGTCCA
>JAPOQV010000540.1 GCA_026710565.1 Spirochaetaceae bacterium
GGTCCTCGTGGCCACGGATTGTCTCTCCGAAGGCGTCAACCTGCAGGATAACTTCGATGCGGTTGTCCACTACGACCTCACCTGGAATCCAACCCGCCACGAGCAGCGAGAAGGCCGGGCGGATCGATTCGGCCAAGCGAGTCCTGTCGTCCGCGCCCTGATGCTCTACGGCGAGGACAATCCTGTGGACGGCGCAGTGCTCCGCGTCATCCTCCGCAAGGCCGCTAAGATCCGACAGGAACTCGGCGTGTCGGTACCCCTGCCGGCCAACAATAACAAGGTCGTTGACGCCATTATGAAGGCGGTTCTGCTTCGCCGTGCGGGCACGTCCCACGTCAGGCAGATGCTGTTGGACTTTGGCGACACCGAGAGCGAAGTCGACAACGCATGGCAGACGGCGAGGGACAAGATGACGCGGACAGTCTTTGCCCAACGGCGGCTGCGGCCCGACCAGGTTCTCCCCGAGTGGCACAAGTCCGTGTCTGTGCTAGGCGGACAGGATGACGTGGCCCGTTTCGTTCGGGTTTCCGCTGAACGTCTGGGCGCCGGCATCGACCGGCGCAATGGCTACAGCCGGCTGCCCGTAGCCCACTTTCCGAAGCCCCTCCAGGATCGCCTCAACGCCATCGGCTTCAAGCCGACGGCGAAGATCTCCTTCGAGCGTCCTTCACCGGCGGGCGCGACCTATGTCCACCGCGCACACCCGCTGGTCGCGACCCTCGCCGACTACGTGGCGGAACAGGCCCTTGATGCCGAACGCCCCGAGGTCGGCGCCCGGGCGAGCGCGATGTTCACGAGCGGCATCGAGACCCGCACCGAGCTCTATCTCATCCGCCTGCGCAGCCAGATTCAGGTGGAGCGGCGCGGGGGCGACGGCAGGTACGCTCCGGTGAAGTCGCTGCTTGCCGAGGAATGTCTCGGGATCGCCGTCCCTAGCGGCGATGCACCTGCTCTGTTGACTGAAGACGATGCGCTCTCGCTGCTTTCGCTCACGCCCGGCCGAAACATGCATGACGGCCAGAAGTCTCAACTCATCGGCCAGACTCTCCGATCTCTCCACGCCCTGGAACCTGTGTTCGAGCGCATCGCGCAGGAACGAGCCCAGGAATTGCTGGCAGACCACCGCCGGATCCGCGAGGCCAGTGATGCAAAGGGTCTCCGGTACAACGTAGTTCCGGCTCTCCCGGTCGACAAGATCGGCGTGTACGTCTTCATTCCCATGGCAAGTCTGTAAGGCAACAGATGGCACGCACAAGCAGAAACCATGGATTTACGGCTATCAAGATCGAAGGTGGCCTCCTTCCGCCCGAGTATCTCCAGGTTATCGCTGGACTAGAGGCCCCGCGACAAAAAGGTGCCCACTACGGTCTGTCGAAGTCGCTCGCGCTCAAGGAAGAGATCGCGCGATACTGGCGCATCGCGAGCGATCTCTACGCCAGCTATGCCGAACGGCGCGCCCGGTACGACCTTCGGGCGACGCAGGTCGGTGTTGACGAGTGGCTCGTCCCAATGCTGCACTCCCTCCTGGGCTACGACGTCTTGGGTCCAACCGGGCACGCCCTACATGGGGAGCGGCTTTTCAAGCTGAGCCACCGCA
>JAPOQV010000541.1 GCA_026710565.1 Spirochaetaceae bacterium
AGGCCGAAACCGCCGAGGCCATACCCGCGCCGGCCGTAGCCGTAGCCGTAGGGCCTCCCGTAGAAGCCGCGGTTGTAGCCGTCATGGCGATGATGACCGTAGCCGCGATGGGCCTCGAGCCCGTGCCCGAAGCCCAGGTTGGACAGCCCGCCGCCGACAGAGGGCCGACCGAAATTGTGGTTGCCGAAACCGTGATTGGCGAAGCCGGCGGCAGCCGCTCCCGACCCGAGCGCGTGATTGCCGAAACCCCGGTTGGCGAAACCGCCGCCTGCGGGACCGGCTCCGAAGCCGCGATTGCCGAAGCCGTGATTGCTGAAACCACCGCCGCCCGCGACGGCCGCAGCTCCGAAGTTGTGGTTGCCGAATCCGTGATTGGCGAAGCTGCCCGCCTGCGCGCTGGCTCCGGTCGGCATGCCGAAAAGGGCGCCGGCAAGGATTGCCGATGCCACCGCTGTGACTGTTGTGGTCATGGTCGCTACTCAGGCTGTGTCATATCTATCCGAATGAACGTCGCGCAGGACACGGCCAATCCCGCTTCCTTTTGTCCTGCGACAGTTCAGAGAGGCCGCCACTTCGGCGACCGTCACCTCGTCGCGCGGCGTCGCTGTACCGGCGGGCACGCTCAGGTCGGCCGACGGCAAAGCCCCGTGAACCGCATTCGGCTCCGGTGCGGTGTCCGCGGGTGGGCTGGAGGCGGCGCGCACGGTCCCACAGTCCCGCGAGGCGGCGCTCCGTCACTCAGCGCCGGCGGGCGCGCAGCGCGTACAGAACCGCGAAGGCGATGATGATGCCGATCAGCAGCAGGGCCGGCATCCCGAGCAGCCCGTTGGATTGCGCCGCCTCGGTTCCCGGCGTCGGATTCACGGCCTGCGCCTGAGCGCGACCGGCGGCCAAACCGAGCAGCGCTGTGGCCAGACCTCTCACACGCGACATCGCGCCTCTCCGGGATGGGGTGGCCGGCGCCGCAGGTCGAATGCTGCCCGCGCGAACGTCGGACGCGGCGCGCCGGTATGGGCGCGCGGGGGGTTCCGCGCGGTGCGGCCTCGGGAGACGCGGATCTCGCGCCGCGCCTCCCCGATCGTGGACTGGGCGCCTACGAGTGCTGCTGACGCTTCAGGCTGCTCTGCGCCCCGGACTCGTCCGTCTTCGGGTTCGCCAGGCCGCTCGTGTTGCCGTCGGCGTCGGCGTCCAGCTCGGCGACCACCTGCCGATTGCCGGCGTGATCCTGGTACTGCTCGGTCTGGACGTTCTTGCTGTCCAGGCCTCGCTCGTCGCTGTGCCGGGACTTGTCGCGGTTGCTGAGCACCATGTTCTCCGGCAGCACGCCTTCCGGCAGCTCCGACATGGCCCCGGTTCCGCTTCCCTTGCCCTGGGCGCCTGGGCCGACCTTGTGCCGACTGGCATTCGCCATGATCATCCTCCGGTGCAGATCAACACTCTCGTCGGGCACGGCGGCTCGCGGCGCCCGCGCGGCTCGGACAGTCAGCGGTCCTGCTGGTAGCCCTGGTTGGTGGTGTTCACCTTGGAATTTCCGGCTTGGCCGACCTTGTCCGGATCCTTGGTCTGGGATCCGGCACGGCCCTGCGTGAGCGGCGCTTCGGTGGCGCTGCCGTCAGGACCGAGGCCACGAGCAGGCCGCCCGCCACCACCGCGTGCATCCGCGACGCGTA
>JAPOQV010000542.1 GCA_026710565.1 Spirochaetaceae bacterium
AACCTCGTCCCCGTCGTCGTCGTCCAGGTTCGGGACGAAAATGGCACCGGACGAAACACTCCAGGTGTCTTCCCCCGCATCGTCCGCAGCGTCCAGTCTGCCGTCCCGGTTCGCATCCGCCCATAGGTCGGCCTGCATCAGGGAGGCGGCTTCGGTCGTCATCACTGCCGTCACCATGACCGTGTCTGACGCGGTCCCGCCGCCATCGCTGACAGTCAGCCGGACAACGTAGGTGCCCGTCTCTGCCGGGACGAACGAGGGCGTAGCGGCCGACGGGTCATTGAGGTGGGGCATCACGCCGCCCGGCCAGGAATCGAACGACCACCCCCAGGTCATCGCGACATCTCCGGTCGAGCCGGAACCGTCCAAATACGCTACGTCGTCCACCGCCAGTGTTAGGTCCCAGCCGGCGGCCGCCACAGGTGGTGTCCCGCTCGAGGTCGCTGCGCTGGCGTTGATCGCCAGCGCAGCCGAACCGATCTCGACGCCATCGAGTGTGGCGGTCACCACGACCGTCTCCTCCGGCTCCGCTACTGCGTCGTCCGCCGCCGTAAACGTTGCAGTCGCCGAACTCGCCTCCGCCAACAGCGTCAGTGTCGGCGGTGACAAAGTGTAGTCGTCCGAAGCAGCGGTTCCTGCCATCGTCAGCATGATTGTCTGCGCCGCTACGTACGTCACGCCGTTCGATATCGCCACTGTCACCGTCGAATTCCCGCCCTCGTCAACCGACCCCGGGTGTGCCGACACGGAAAACTCGGCCACATCGTCGTCCGTCACCGTCGCGTCTGCCGAGGACGACGACGCCACCTCATACCCGATGCCTGCCACAACCCTTGCTGTAACCGTGCTCGACGGCTCCGAAACCGTGTCGTCGCTCGTGGCCACGCTCAGCGGCGCCGTGTCGGCACCCGCCGCGAAGATCGCCGTCGTGGGCGGTGTCCCGGACAGCATTGATCCCGTCTCCGCCACTGCCACGGTCACCGTCAGTGCGACGTCGGTAGTCCCTGTGCGCACGAGCGTGAAGCCCACGGGCGTTCCCTCGACCACGGTATTCCCCCCGGAAATCGACACGGTCGGCGACCCCTTGACTGTCGCTTGGAGTCGATTGGAAAGCGCCTTCCCGCTTGCCGTGCATATCGCCCCGGCAGCCGCGCAGTCCGTGGTCACCGGCAAGACCAGCACCATGTCCCCATCCGAAGCCGGTCGAACCCTGGTCATCCAACCAAGCGTGGACCCTTGAGCGATCCGTTGCACGCTCGTAACTGACCCTCCCGTAACATCGATCACTAGGTCTAGCAACGTTGCGGAGCTAACGTCGATCTCCTCGCTGAAGTACAACTCAAACGAAAACGCCGCTGTGCCGTCGTGCGTCTCCGGCACTCCCACGAACCAGGCCGTCAGCGGGGCGGCGTCGTTGGCCGTGATCGCGACAATCGCCGCGCCGATCGCGGTACCGACGTGGCTGGCTGAAACCGCGACCGTTTCCTCGCCTTCATCGTCGGTATCGTCCACAGCTGTTATGCTGGCCGTCACCGAATTCGAGCCCGCGCTCAGCGTTAGCGACTGGGGAGTCACGGTGAAGTCCGAAGCGCTCGTCGCTGTACTCGCCGAGAGATCGAGCGAAATCGTCTGGTCCTGCGCGAACGTGACGCTGTTCGAGATCGCCACTGTCAATGTGGCGGTCTGCCCCTCGTCGATCGTCTGCGGCTCGGCGGACACCGTGAACGTGGCCGAGTCGTCGTCCTTGACGGTCGCCGTCGCCGAGGCGGCCGAGCCAACCGTGTAGCCCGTCCCTGCCGTCACCGTCGCAGTGACGGTGCTGTCGGCTTCCACCACGAAGTCCCCCTCGGTGGGTACGCTCAGGGTCTTGCTCGTATCTCCGGTGTTGAAGGTCACCGACGCTGGCGGGAGTCCCGACAGCGCAGAACCGTCCTCCGTCACGCTCACCGCCACGGTCAGCGAGTCCGAGGCCGCCTCGTCGAGAGTCACCTCGAAAGTCGCTGGCGTCCCCTCCGTCAAGGGGCTGGTCGCCGTCGTGATCGAGACTTCAGG
>JAPOQV010000543.1 GCA_026710565.1 Spirochaetaceae bacterium
CCGCGATCCGTCCCGGGGCGTGGAGCGGCTGGAGAGCACCCTGTCGGAGCGCACCGTGGGAGGGAGCTTCGGCACCGAGCCGCGGGTCGAAGCGCTCACCCTGTACCGCAATGAGCTGTACCGGGCGGTGGACTCCGCCGTGCGCCGCTGGCTGTCGGAGAAGCGGTTCATCCCCCGTTTTCTGGTGTCCGCCGGGGTGTTCGTGCTGGCGATGTTCGTGATGGCCTACGTGTTCCGTGGCGGACTGCCGATCCCTGTGATCGACGAGCTGGCGATCGCGCTGGGCGCCAGCGTCGCCGCGTACCTGGCGATAGGGAGGAAGGAGCTGGCATCGGAGATGGCGACCAGGAAGCGCGTTGCGCTGAAGAACGCGATCGACCGCATCACCTTCGTGCCCAGCCGGTTCCTGGTCCGGGTCGAGGAGTCGCTGCGCCGCTACGAGGCGGAGAATCTGGAAGAGCTGGTCTCGGAGATCCTGGATCCGGCCGACGAGCCGCTGGACGAGCCGGAGCGGACGGAGGCGACGGAGTTCGTGCGACTGCTGGAGGACCAGTTCAACTACGCCCGCCTGCGCAAGGGAGAGCGGGAGTTGAAGAACTTCCTGGCAGAACGGGGTGCCGAACGCGGTACCAACCTGCGGAAGTGGGCGGAGTCGCAGCGCCTCAACTTCCCGCTGTACGCGGTGTACAAGAGATTCAAGCGCACGGTCGAGCGGGTGCGCTGACACACCTTCATCGGCCACACGTTCATCGGCCACACGTTCATCGGCCACACGTTCATCGGCACGGAGTCGTGCGTACGGGAAAGATCGTTGCGGCTGTGCTCCTGCTCGGCGCCGGCCGTGCCGCGGCGCTGCAGCCGCTGGACCTGACGCTCGCGCTGGCAGGGTCGGCCCTCACGGGCGGCGGCCTCCTGGTCACCAACCGCGTTCCCCCGGTGACCGAGGAGCAGCGCCTGCAACTCCGCATCGAGGACCTTCCGCCGATGGACCGCGTCCTGGTGTTTCCGGACCAGCCGCTCATCGGCGGCATCAGCGATCTGGTCGCGTACAGCCAGGTGCTCGTGCCGGTCGGTGCCGCGGCGTTCGGACTGGAGCGCCGGGACGCGCAGGACGTGCTGGCACGTCACTACCAGGTGCTGGCCATCACCTATGGCAGCTCCTATCTGATCAAGGCGGCCGTCTGGCGGGCGCGTCCGTTTCTGTACGACCCGAACGTCTCTGCGCAGCGTGCCGCCGATCCGGCGGGAGCCAACTCGTTTCCGTCCAGCCACGTCGCCATCGCCTTCGCGAGCGCCACGTTCATCAGCACGATCGCCGACCAGTACTGGGACGAACGCTACACCACGATTCTCACCGTCGGCTCGTACGCGGTGGCTTCCATGGCGGCGATTCTGCGGATCGCCGCCGGCCGTCACTTCGTGAGCGACGTGCTGGCGGGCGCACTCCTCGGAATCGCGGTCGGGTGGGCCGTGCCGAGCGCGCACCTGCTGTCGGCTCGCTGAGGTGGCCGCAGCCCGGGCGTGCGCGTGTGCGGCACTGGCCGGCATGCTGGCCGTCGCGCTCGTCGCCTGCCGGGACGGACGACCGGAGACCGTCAGGCTTCAGGTCGGGGACGAACGGTTCACTGCCTGGGTGGCGCGCACCCCGGCGCAGCGCGAGCGCGGGCTGATGTACCGCACCGAGATGGGACCTCGCCAAGGCATGCTGTTCGTGTTCGAGGACGAGCGGGTGCTTTCGTTCTGGATGAAGAACACGCCACTGCCGCTGTCGATCGCGTTCCTGTCCAGCGAGGGTGAGATCCTGCAGATCGAGCCCATGCGACCGTTCTCGGAACTGATCGTGCGCTCCCGGCGGCCCGCGCGCTATGCGCTGGAGGTCAACGCCGGGGCCTTCGCGGACGCCCGCGCCGAGGTAGGGGATCTGATCGGCTTCCCGAGGAACTGGCTGGCGCAGTAGGCCCTGGCGACTGCCGCCGGAAGCCCGGCGACTCGCTCAGAAGGGGAGCTCGTCGCGAGACTCGTCCCGAGGCGGCATGAGATCGTCGTCTGCGAACGGCTGCAGATGCGGCTCTGCGTCCGACAGCTCGGGCTCGTTGATCATGATCTCGATACGCCGCTCGATCTTGGCGAGCTCGGCGCCGAGATCACGGGCCAGCTTCATGCCGCGCTCGAACAGGTCGACCGCCTCCGCCAGTGGCACGTCGCCGTCCTTGAGCCGTTCCGCGAGCGTCTCCAGCTCCTGAAGGCGTTCCTCGAAGCCGGGCTGCCGCGGCCCGTCCGGCGACGGTCCCGGCTTGCCGCCGTCAGCGGATCGTGTCCCCGGGGCAGCCATCATCACCTCCGTCAGCAATCGGTTCGGTCTCGGTGACGGTCGCCGCCAGCCGGCCGCGGTGCAAGCGTACGCGCAGGCGGTCGCCCGGACCGGCCTGCGCGGCATCCGTGACGGCGGCTCCGTCGGCGGCGGTCACCAGCGCGTAGCCGCGGGCCAGGATGTCGAGTGGCGACCGGGAGCGGATGGCGTCGGCGGCGAGCACCATGCGGTGACGGTTGTCGAGCACCCGCGCCTGCAGCGCACGCGTGGCGGCCGCCACCACGTCATCCAGCCGCTGCGTGGCCGGCGCCAGCGCCAGCCG
>JAPOQV010000544.1 GCA_026710565.1 Spirochaetaceae bacterium
CCTGCATGCTCTTCAGCAGATCCGCATGCGTGGCCTCGAAATCCGAGCCGGCACCGGCGACGACGCGTTTGAGGATCTCGGCGGCGATCGTGTCGTTCCGATCGATGCGCCCCTGCAGGTCCTTGGCGAGGACATCCTCCTCCGGAGTCAGGTAGGTCGCCAGGTAGGCCGACCACTCGGTGTGGAGCTTCGAGAGATCGCGCTCGATCTTGTCCCTGGCCCGGGCGGGCTCGATCTGCTTGTTGCGCAGCAGGCGCGAGGCATCGATCAGGTCATCATAGGCATCACGAATGGTGCTGAATTGCCGAAGACAGACGACCCGGTCATCGAATACGGTTTTTAGGCTTTGATGACTCCAATATAGCGCGAAATTTCCCAGCGCGGCTGTCGCGAGCAGGACCAGGCCGAGGCCGCCGAGCAGCGCCACGAGCCGCAGTTGGATCGTCATTTTCATGGGCGGACTTTCAGGCTCCGGTATCCAGGGCCCGGACGGGCAAGTCTGGATGCGCAGTCATGAGCAAGTCGCGCAAAATATAGGCGAATTGATTAAAATTTATCCCACCCAGTTTCCTGCTGACTGTCCGTTCAGTGGTCTCAAATTTGTGATATCGAGCATGAAGAAGTGTGCCTTCAACCTGCGGATGATGGGATCGCCCGAATCCGACGGCGCAGGAACTCTACTTTAGACGAGATTGTGACCGCAGGTTGCAATCGTACGGGGGCAGCGGTTCTCAGCGGCAGGGGCGCGCCGCGGGATTCGACGGGCATGGGTTGAAAAGGGCCCGCCGGATCCCAGGACCTGGTCAGTCCGAGACATCCCGACCGATCCTGGCGACCGCGGCCGGCAGGTGGTGCTCCGGAGCCGCGGGATCTCCCGGCACCGGGGCCTTCCCGGCCGTTGGATCGGCCGGAGGGAGCGGCTACCGGCCGCATCGGCGTCGCCTCGTCCGTGGCGAGCAGATACGGGACGCCCCGCGCGGAGCGCGTCGGCGGCGCAAAGGACCGCGATCCGACTGCGCGCGGGCATCCGGGCCGTCTCACGGGCTAAGACACGGGCATCTCGATGCGGCAGCGCACGCCGTCGCGGTCGAGCGCGTAATCGACCTTGGCACCCAGGGCGTAGGCCAGCGCTTCCTGGATCAGCTCGGTCCCGTAGCCGCGACGGGTCACGCGCGCCCGCTGCTCGGGCAGGCCGGTCTCGATCCAGCTCAGGGCCAGTCGGCGGCGCTCGCGCCGGTCGCGCACGATCTCCCAGGTGACGCTGAGATGGCCGATCCCGGTCTTGAGCGCCCCGTGCTTGACCGCGTTCGTGGTCAGTTCGTGGACGGCCAGGGCGAAGTTCTGCACCTGCCGCGCGCTCAGATGCACCTCGGGGCCGGCGACAATCATGCGCCCGGCCGCGCCGTCGACGTAGGCGGCCAGTTCGGCCCGCACCAGTGCGCCCACCTCGACCGTGTCGCTGCCGTACTGGCTGAGCAGGCCCTGCGCGCGGCTGAGCGCCTGCAGCCGCGCCTCGAACGCCTCGACCGGGCTGCCCTCCCGCAGCGTCCTGCCAGCCACGGCACTCACGACACCGAGCAGGTTGCGCGTGCGGTGCTGCAGCTCGTTGATCAGCACCTCCTGCCGCGCCAGCAATCTGTGGTGATCCGTGACGTCGATGTTCACGCCCGACCACTTGCGGATCGACCCGTCCGGGTTCGTGATCGGCACCGCGCGGACGTTCGACCACCGCCACGACGCGCTCGCGGCGTGCCACAGGCGGTACTCGTGATCGACCGCCGTCCGCGTCGCGACCGCCTGCCGCCACTTCGCTTCCGTGAGCGCCCGGTCGTCGGCGTGGATCGCGTGGACCCAGCCGCGCCCGAGCCACTCGTCCAGGCGCTGCCCGGTGAACG
>JAPOQV010000545.1 GCA_026710565.1 Spirochaetaceae bacterium
CCCGGCGGGCACGCGCGCCGCGCGCCCGCGCCGTCGGATACCCTCCACCCACCAGCGGGTAGTCCGTGTGCCCCCCCGGCCGGCCCGGCGGGCGCCTCGCCGTGCGCGCCTCCGGCACCTCGATCCACACCTCCGGGAACCCCCACGCCTCGTACCAATCGAGACAAGGTATGCACGGGGGCTTCGTGGTAGGAACTGACCGGATCGCAGATCCAGGCGGTCTCGGTGGCGGTGTCCCAGTATTCGAGTCGCATCTCGCAGTCGTCGAGTTGCTCGCGCGGCAGGCGGACCGGCTTGCATCCGGGGAAGTCGGCCGCTGACGGCGGCTGCGCGGCCGCGGGCCGTGGCGCCGGCGGCGCGGCGACGGGCGAACGGAGCGTGCGAACGGCAGCCATACCGGCAACGGACGGCATCCCATCGGCTGCTGCAAGCTCGGCTGCCGTGCGCCGCACCTCTTCCTTCCGCTATCGCCTCGCGCAACTTCCTCAGCACGAACCCGCACTCCGTCGGATACTCCTCTTCCGCTATCGTCAGCATGTGCGGGCTTCTCCATCCGTTGCCGTACGCCGTGCCCTGGTCGAAAACCGCCAGCGCCGCTCCAGCTCGTCCCGCCGCCGACTCGCCAAGCGCGGTATCTGGATGATGTGGCTGCGGTTATAGATGCCCTCCACCAGCCCTATGGACTTGACCTGCCTGATGGTGGGCAGGGCAAGATAGGTGTCGATGAGCAACAGGGTCGAGCATCTCCATATCGCGGGATTCAGGTCGCTCGCGGACGTAGAGATCAAGGACTTGCCTGGCGTCTCCGTACTGATCGGTGCCAACGGCTCGGGCAAGTCCAACCTGATCCGGTTCTTCGAGATGATGAGTTGGATGCTGAAGGCTCGCCGCCTGGAAGAGTTCATCACGCTCCAGGGAGGAGCCGACGACCAGCTATTTCGGGGCGACAACGTCAGCCGGAGGATGGAGGCTACGGTGACCATGCGCACCGACGCGGGACGGAACGAGTATCGATTCGCACTTGCGCATGCTCACCCTGACCGCTTCATGTTCATGGATGAAACGTTCCGTTTCAATCGTGCCTCGATCGACGAAGAGCAGGATTGGTTTCCCCTCGGTAGCGGCCATACGGAAGCGAGGATACTGGAAAGCGCCCAATCCGACGGGCCGGGCGCTCAGACCGCACGAGTCATCGTCACGCTGTTGCGGAACTGTTCGGTCTACCAGTTTCACGACACCTCCCCCGGATCGCGCTTCAAGACGAGGTGGGATGCCACCGACAACGCTCAACTGCGTTCGCACGGCGGTAATCTTGGTGCCGTTCTCCTGCGGCTCGAACGGGAAGACATACGTCGTTTCGAGGTGATTTGCTATCACATCGGTCGGGTCCTGCCGGTCTTCGATCGCTTCGAGATGGAGGAGACCAACGGCACAGTGCGGCTTCGATGGAAGGCCAAGGGCACCGACAGCACGTTCGGAGCACATCTCACGTCCGACGGGTCGCTGCGTCTCTTCGCTCTCGTGACCCTGCTGAACCTGCCCGCCGAGATGCTCCCTGACGTGGTGTTGCTGGACGAACCCGAACTGGGCCTGCACCCGGCGGCGATCGGCTTGATCGCCGGAATGATCAAGCAGCGTTCCGTGGACCGGCAGGTCATCGTGGCCACCCAGTCGCCGCGGTTCGTGGACTCGTTCGATCTGGACGAGATTATCGTGCTGAATCTCCGCGATGCCAGGACCGAGTGTCGCAAGCTCAACCCTGAAGAATACCGGACCTGGATCGAAGAATACGCCCCAGGAGAGCTCTGGGAAAAGAACTTGCTTGGCGGCCGCCCGTGATCCGCTTGGCGATCGTGGTGGAAGGAGGGACCGAAGAGGAGTTCGTCAACAGGGTGATCGCTCCTCATCTGTGGGCACGCGGAGTTGATCCGAAGCCGATCCTGATGGGAGGCAACGTCACCGTCGATCGCCTCGCGTCGGAGATCGCCCACTTGCTCTGGTCGTTCGAACGCGTGACGTCCCTGGTCGATTTCTATGGATTTCGTGACAAGGGCGATGCGCCAAGGACAGAATTGCAGGAGCTTGTACATGATAAAGTCGATCGTAAGATAGCCGGTAGTTATGATCGATCGAGGGCGTTCCCGTACGTCCAGCTACACGAATTCGAGAGCCTGCTGTTCTCCGACGTGACCACCTTTGGCGAGCTGCTGAACGCCCGTTCCGACCTGGTGGGGAGTCTCCAGGCGGTGAGAGCGAAGTTCGAGACTCCGGAAGACATCAACGACGACGTGAAGACCCATCCAAGCAGACGCATCGAGGACTTGATGCCGGCGTATCAGAAAGCGGTCGACGGCCCCTTTCTGGCGGATCGCATGGGATTGTCCACGATCCGTGCCGCATGCCCTCGATTCGACCAATGAGTTGTGCGGATGGAGACCCTGGGATCTGGCCGCAGTCACGGCGGAGTGGACCGAAACAGACCCTGACCGGGGTGCCGGATGTACGATCCGGATGTACGAGCCCGCTGTACGGTCCGGTTAACCGCTCGGCACGAAAGCGTCCGGTTGGCCTGACTCGGCGGATCGGATAGCGTGCTGCCATGCACACCGTGTCCGGCGGGCTGCGTGCGGACGACGTGGCGCGCTTCCACGCGTTCGGGTTTCTGGCGCTGCGCGGCCTGCTCTCGCGGGAGGAGGCCGAAGCGCTGCGCGCCGAGTGCGAGCAGCTCACCCTCGCCGAGAACCCGGGCTGGGACCGGACGTCCGCTGCCGGCGTGAACGGTCTCTGCGAGAAGGGCGAGCGTCACGCCCGGCTGCTGGACGACGACCGGGTGCACGACATCCCCCGCAAGCTGCTGGGCCACGACTTCCTCTACGAGGGCTCGGCCTGCAGTTGGTACGACGGCGACACGCCCTGGCATGGCGGCAGCGGCGCGGTCACCTGGGCGGTGCCGCACATCAAGGTCGCGTTCTACCTGGACGACCTGGGCCCGGACGACGGCTGCCTGCGGGTGCTCCCCGGCGCCCATCGCAACTACCTGCGCATGATCGACGACCGCTGGTGCGACCCGCCGGACTACTTCCTGCCGGTCCGCAACCGCAATACGCGCGACGACTTCCGGCCGTGGGGGCTGGCCCCGGAGGAGGTCCCGCACGTCCTGCTGCCGACGCGGCCGGGCGACGTGCTGGTTTTCACCGAGGACCTGCCGCACGCCGCGTTCGGCTCCAACGGACTGCGCGTACAGGTGGCGCTGTCGTTCCTGGCCAAGCCCAGGACCCCGCAGCAGATCGCCTACCTGCACTCGCGCTCCGGATGGGGCGGCCCCATCGGCGCCCCCCGCGCCCTGCTGGAGTCCGGCAGCGAGCGGCGCCGGCGCATGGCCCAGGGGCTGGTGGACGTGGGTCTGGAGATCCTCTGAACGGGCCCGACCCCGTTCACCCGAGCATCAGCGTCCGGCACACCTCGGCAAGCTTCTCCAGCTCGTCGATCGGCATCGACTCCTGGTTGGTGTGGATGTCCAGGTAGCCGACCGAGATCACGACCGTCGGCAGCCCCTTGGCGTTGAACTCGTTGGCGTCGCTGCCGCCGCAGGTGGTGGCACGCCACGGCTCCAACCCCGCAGCCCGGATCGCCGCCTCCGCGCGCCGCACCGGCGCGTCGTCCTCGCCGAAGCGGTAGCCTTCCGTGCCGCCCAGCGACTCCACGTCGATGGAGCCGCCGAACGCCTCGGCGGCCTGCCGGCAGCAGTCCACCAGCGCCTCGCGGTGCGCACGGAACTTCTCCCGGTCCAGGCTGCGCACCTGCAGGGTCAACGCAGCGTCCGGCGGGATGATGTTGGCCGCCTCCCCGCCGGTGAGCACGCCGGCGTTGGCCGTGGTCTCGCCGTCGATGCGGCCGAGCTGCATCCGGTCGATCGCACGCGCGGCCATCTGCAGCGCGCTGCGCCCCTCCTCCGGCTCCGTGCCGGCGTGCGCGGCGCGGCCGTGTAAATCGACGCGAAAGGTCTCCGCCGTCGGACCGGCCATGATGATGCCGCCCACGGGACCGTCCACGTCCGGCACGAACGCCATGCGCGAGCGCACCGGGGCGACGTCGAACGCCTTGGAGCCAATGTGACCCACGTCCTCGCCCACCGTGAACAGCACCTCGACCGGCGGATGCGGCACCCCCTCGGCCGCGATCGCCTCCACCGCCTCGACGATGGCGGCCACCGCCGCCTTGTCGTCGGCGCCGAGCACGCTCGAGCCGTCGGTGTGCACGGCGCCGTCGCGGATCACCGGCTCCATGCCCGGGGTCGGCCGCACGGTGTCGGTATGCGCGCAGAGAAGCACGGGCTCCTCGCCCGCTCGCGTGCCCGACCCCGGCAGGAAACCCAGGACGTTGCGGTGCGGGTCCGCGTGAAGCCGGACCCCGGCCCGCTCCAGCTTGGGCCGCAGGGCGTCGATCACCGGATCCTCGTTCGGGTGATAGCTGTCGATGCGCAGGATCGCCAGGAACGTGTCGAGCAGTCGTTGGGAGTCGATCATCTGGTCTCCTCGATGGCCGCGCTCATGACGCGAACCGGGTCAGGACCCCATCATAGGTGGCGATCAGCAAGCCGTCGCCGGTCGGCACCGGCGGCGCGGTGACGGGCGCCGACAGGCTCGCCTGCTCCACCACTCCACCCGTCCGCTGGTCGAGCACGTAGAGCCCGGCATCCATGCCGCAGATCAGCACCCGGCCGCTCAAGGGGCCGCGGTCGGCGTACACCGGCGGCGCGATCACGCTGGCGATGCGGCGCTGGTGGGCGGCCATCTCCAGCGCGCCGGGGCCGGTCCGCATCTGCCAGAGCACCGCGCCCGTGTCCAGGCTCACGCAGAGGGCGCGACCGTCCAGTGCACCCAGGAACGCCCGATCGCCGGCGACCGCGATGCCGCTCACGAAGTTGACGGCGTAATCGGTCGGTCCCAGCACATCGCGACGCCACACCTCGGCACCGCTCATCGCCTCCACCATCACCAGCTTGTCGGGCTCGCCGCCACCGATCACCCGGTCGCCGACCGCGACCGGGGTCGACCACCAGTCCTGTGTCCCGGTCAGGCGGTACTCCCAGGCGATGCGGCCGTCGTCCAAGCGAACGCCCATGATCGACCGGCGCGGCACCAGCGCGATGAGCAGTCCCTCGTGGATGATCGGCCGTCCGAAGTGCCCCTGCTTGTCGCCCACCGGGTCGGCGATCAGATCCGGCGTCCCGCTGAAACGGGTGCACCAGCGCTCGGCACCGGTGGCCGCGTCGTAGGCGCCGTACCCGGACTTGGCGCCGACGGCGACCAGGCCGCGGGCGGCATCGTACGCCGGGGTCACGGCCACCCACCGGCCCGGATGGCCGGGCGTGTCGGTGTGCCAGCGTTCCCCGCCCGACTCGGCATCGATACACAGCAGCCTGCCGGTCAACGACACCGCGAAGCAGTCACCGGCCGGCCCGCCGGTGACTCCCGCCCGTACCGAGGCGTCGGTGCGGGCGTGCCACAGCACCGCGCCGTCGCTCAGGCGCACGCGGCAGACCCCGCACCGCTCCACCCCGTTCTCATCCTGCAGCGGCACGAGCGCACCGGCATCCGCGCCGTCGCCGACGACGAGCATGGAGCCTCGATGGGCGTTGCCCGGCAGGCGGCAGCGCCACGCTTCGCGCAGGCCGGCCACGGCCGGCGGCGACGGCCGGCGCGGCATGCGGGTGCGCAGCGGCAGCAGCTCGCTCGTGAACCGCCCGCCTTCGCAGGTGATGAGCCGGTAGCCGCGCGGGCCGGTAGCGTTGTCCCCGAAGGACACTGACGGCGTGGAGAGGACGAGGGCTCCCCGGTACCGGAACGCCTTGCTGGCATGGGTGTGACCGTGCAGGACCAGCACGACGTGGTGCCGGGTCACCCGGTCGAGCCACTCGCGCGTCGGCGGCATGTGCGTACCGATCACGATCGGCCGCCCGGGCGGCTGCAGTGCCAGGTCGCTGTCGAGCCAGCGCTGCACGCGGATCCAGTCGTAGGCCGAGAACAGGAACGACTCGTTGCTCACCATGACGAAGTGGCAGCCGCCGAAATCGAAGCTGTAGTGCGTGGGACCGCAGATCCGCTCGTAGTCGCCGGTGCAGGTGACGCCGAAGTTGCTGTCGGCCAGCCAATCGAGGCGACCGGTACGCCGCACCCCACGCCACTCATCGGCGCTCCGCCCGTGCAGGAACTCGTTGGTGTCATGGGCGCCGATGCCGGGCAGGACCGGCGTGGCCGCGGCGTCGGCGATGCGCCGGTATGCGTGGAGTTGCGCGGCCGTGCCGTAGTCGGTCAGGTCGCCGGTTGCCAGCATGAAGGCCGGCGCTCGTTCCCGTTCCGCCCCGTCGCGCTCGATGGCGGCGATGCTGGCGGCGAACTCGTCGGGATCCGCCATGCCGTGGCCCGGCTCGCGCAGCCGGTCGTCGTCGTGCGTGACCACGTGCGGATCGGTGAGGTGGACGAACGAGAAGCGGTTCCCGGCGCCAGGCGGTTCGGCCGCCATGGCGAAATCCACGGCGAGGTCCGAACCGGAATCGCGCTCCTCGCCCGGGCGCGGCAGGAGATGCCAATTGTTCGGGCCCGGCCGGTATCCGTCCGGCGTGGTGACCGTCAGGTAGCGGTGCACCTCCGGCGCGAACTCCAGTTGGAACGAGCCGTCGGCGGCCGTCCGGGTGATCAGCTCACCGTTGGAGACCGGTACGCCCGCCAGCCCGCGCGAGCCATCGCACACGCGGCCGGGGGCGAATGCGTGATCCAACGGGGCGCGGCCGGCCCGTCAGGCCGGGCGTTCGTATGAGCGCAGCTCGGCGAGCCCCGCCGTGATCCCCACGGTGCCCAGCGCACCGAGCGAGCCCATGTTGATGAACCGGTACCCCTGGTCGTATGCCTCCCTGGAGGGCTCGACGCCCGGCCAAGTGATACCCGACGGCTTGCCGAAGGCACCGACCCGCGCCGGAAACTCGGCGATGAACTGCTGCACCTTCGGGTGCTGGGGCTGCCCGATGACCCCGAACGACGCCGACAGGTCGGCCGGGCCGGCGAACACGACGTCCACGCCCTCGACGGCCGCGATGGCGTCCAGGTTGGCGATGCCCTCGGGGCTCTCGATCTGCACGATCACGCAGGTCTCGTCGTTGGCCGCCGGCAGGTAGTCGTCCCAGCTTACGTCCAGGTAGGTGGTCCAGGTCGGGGTGATGCCGCGCGATCCCTGCGGCGGGTACTTGGCGTACTCGACGGCGCGCTTTGCCTCGTCGGCGGTTCCCACCTGCGGCACCATCACCGTGCTGGCGCCGATGTCGAGCGCCTTCTTGATGACGCTGGGGTCGAGGCCGGGGACGCGAACCATGGGCACGACGCCCTTCTGCCGGCACAGGATCGGCGACCAGCGCACCTCCTCAGCACCGACGGCGCGATGCTCCAGGTCGATCCAGAGGAAGTCGGGGTCGCAGTTGATCGCGAGCTTCGCGGAGTATTCCGATTCGTCTATCGCGCCGACGCCCCACGCCGCCTTGCCTGACGACAGCAGCCGCTTGACGCGGTTCTCGAACGCCGGTGCGGCGTTCCCTTCAGAGTTCATGACGCTGCCAGTGTGACGGCATGCATGCACGGCGCGCCACCCTACAGGCGTGGGGTACTCCGGCCGTCCCGGTATCCCCCGGCTCCCGCTTGACGCGTCCGGCCCTCCATGCCTATGGTCTCATTTTGACGGATCAAAATAGAATGTTCTGGGTGCAAAAAAAAGTGGGGTGGCAGGCCGTGCTCGTGATGGCCGTCGCCGTGCCGGTGCTCGCCGCCTGCGGCGACGGATCGACACCGGAGCCGGCATCCGCCCTGCCGACCGGCGGCGGCTCCGATGCGCGCAGCTACCCCTACCGGGTCTCGGCCACCACGGGCATGGTCGCCGACATCGTGCGCCAGGTCGCAGGGGACCGGGGGTCGGTGGTGTCGATCATCGGCGAAGGCGTCGATCCGCACCTGTACGTGCCGACCCGCAGCGACGTCGCGGCGCTGATGGAAGCCGACATCGTGTTCTACTCGGGGCTTCTCCTGGAAGGCAAGATGACCGACACGCTCATCAAGGTGGCCGGCAGCCGCCCCGTGCATGCGGTCACCGATCTGGTCGACGAATCCCTGCTGCTGCAGCCGTCGGAGTTCGCAGGCCACTTCGACCCGCACCTGTGGATGGACGTGTCGGGCTGGACGCAGGCCGTGCACGCGGTCACCGAGGCGCTGGTCGCCTTCGATCCGGACGGGGCGGGCGGCTACCGGGAGCGCGCGGCGGAATACACCGCGACCCTCGGCGATCTGCACGCCTACGCACTCCGGACCCTGGGCTCGATCCCGGAGCAGCAGCGCATGCTGGTGACCGCCCACGACGCGTTCAACTACTTCGGCCGCGCCTACGGGCTGGAGGTGGCAGGCATTCAGGGGATCTCGACCGAGTCGGAAGCGGGGCTCGACCGCATCAACCGGCTGGTGGACCTGCTGGTCACGCGGCGCATCGCGGCGGTGTTCGTGGAGACCACGATCGCCGAACGCAACGTCCGTGCCCTGATCGAGGGGGCGGCTGCGCGCGGCCACACCGTGGTGGTGGGCGGCGAGCTGTTCTCGGACGCGATGGGGCAGCCGGGAACCTACGAGGGCACCTACGTCGGCATGCTGGACCACAACGTCACCACCGTGACGCGGGCGCTGGGCGGCGACGCTCCGGAAGGCGGCTTCCAGGGACTCCTGTCCCACTCCGCCGGGGACGGACCGTGAACCGCCCGGCCGGCAGCCCGCTGACCGTCCGCGGCCTGACCATCGCGTACCGGCGTCGCCCCGTGCTGTGGGACGTCGACGTGACCACCCGTGACGGTGCGATCACGGGCATCGTCGGCCCCAACGGCGCCGGCAAGAGCACCCTGCTCAAGGGGGTGCTGGACCTGGTGCCGCGGGTGTCGGGGTCGGTGAGCATCTACGGCAAGCCGTACCGGCGGCAGCGCCCGCTGGTGGCGTACGTGCCGCAGCGCGAGAGCGTGGACTGGGAATACCCGGTGAGCGCGCTCGACCTGGTCGCCATGGGCCTGTACCGGGCGGTCGGCTGGCTGCGCCCCGTGCGCCGCGCGACGCGCGATGCGGCCCTCGCGGCCATGGACCTGGTCGGGATGGCCGACTACGCCGGCCGTCAGATCTCGGAGCTCTCCGGCGGACAGCAGCAGCGCCTGTTCCTTGCCCGTGCGCTGGCCCAGGACCCCCGCATCTTCTTCATGGACGAGCCGTTCGCGGGCGTGGACGCGGCCACCGAGCGCACCATCGTCGACCTGCTGCAGCGCCTGCGGCGGGAGGGCAAGAGCGTCTTCGTGGTCCATCACGACCTGCAGACCGTGGACAGCTACTTCGACGACCTGCTGATGCTCAACCTGCGGGTGGTCGCCTACGGGCGGGTCGCCGACGTGTTCACGGACGACAACCTGCACAAGACCTACGGCGGACGGCTGACCCTGCTGGACCGGGCCGTCGACGCGCTGGGCCGGCGCGGGAGCGGCGCGTGAGCTACCTGCCGACGTGGGAGCAGGTGCTGCGCGTGCTCACCCTGAGCGACTTCAACACGCGCGTCGTCGTGGTCGGGGTCGGCATGCTGGGCATGGCGGCAGGCATCGTCGGCACCTTCACCCTGCTCCGCAAGCGGGCGCTGGTGTCCGACGCCGTCAGCCACGCGACCCTGCCCGGCATCGCGGCGGCGTGGCTGGTGATGGTGGCGCTCGGCGGCACCGGCAAGTGGTTTCCCGGCCTGCTGATCGGCGCCGCCGCGGGCGGACTGGCGGCAATCGCGGCCGTGATGGTGGTGCGCACCGTGCTGCGCCTGCACGAGGACGCTGCCCTGGGCATCGTGCTGTCGGTGTCGTTCGGCGTCGGCATCGCGCTGCTGGGCATGATCCAGCAGATGCGGCGCGGCTCGGCCGCCGGGCTCGACTCGTTCATCTACGGCAAGACGGCGTCGATGCTGGTCTCCGACGCCCTGCTGATCGGGGTGATCTCGCTGGTGCTGGTGGTGATCGCCGCCCTGCTGTTCAAAGAATTGAACATGCTGTGCTTCGACGCCGACTACGCCGCGTCGCAAGGGCTGCCGGTCGGGGTTCTGGACGTGCTGATGCTGGCGCTGGTGGTGGCGGTCACGGTGATCGGGCTGCAGGCGGTGGGGTTGATCCTGATCGTCGCCCTGTTGATCACTCCTGCCGCCGCCGCGCGTTTCTGGACGTACAACCTGCGCAGGATGACGATCCTGTCGGCCGTCATCGGCGCGCTGGGAGGCTTCGTCGGTGCCGCGCTGTCGGCGCTGGTGCCGCGCCTGCCGGCCGGGGCGGTCATCGTCGCGACCACCGCGGTCGGCTTCGTCATCAGCGTCCTGTTCGGCACCCGCCGCGGGCTGCTGCGGATGCTCATCGAGCGCCACCGGAGCGACCGCCGGATCCGGCGCGAGCACCTGCTGCGCGCGGCGTTCGAGCAGGTCGAGGGGCGGCTCGGCGCCACCCCGAGCCGCGCCGATCTGCAGGCCGCGGCCGTCAACCGGGCGCAGTTGGCCCATCGCCGCGGATGGACCGGGGGCGAGCTGGCCGTTGCGATGCGGGTCGGGCGCCGGGACCGCCTGCTGCAGCCGGCGCCGCTCGACCCGGACTCCTTGCGGCTGACGCCCACCGGCGCCGCCCAGGCGCTGCAGCTCGTGCGCAACCACCGGTTGTGGGAGCTGTACCTGATCCGCCACGCGGAGGTGGCCACCAGCCGCGTGGACCGTGGCGCCGACCGCATCGAGCACGTGCTGGAGCCCGACCTGGTCGCGGAGCTGGAGGCGGAGCTCGACGGCCACGCGGAATCGGCGGCGGTGGCCGCAAGCCCGCACGAGCTGGCCGGTCCCCGCGAGCCGAGGGGCAACGACACGTGACCTGGACGTCCCTCGACACCGGCATCGTGGTGGTGGCCGCGGTCAGCGCCCTCGCGTCGGCGCTGATCGGCAGCTTTCTGGTGCTGCGGCGCATGAGCATGATGGGCGATGCCATCAGCCACGCCGTGCTACCCGGCATCGCCGTCGCGTTCCTTGCCACGCTCAGCCGCGATACCGGCGTGATCGTGATCGGCGCCGCGGTCGCCGGCCTGCTCACCGCCGCCTTCACGCAGCTCATCCATCAGGTGGGTAACGTGGACCGCGGCGCGGCCATGGGCGTGGTGTTCACCACCATGTTCGCGGTCGGCCTGATCCTGATCGTGCGCAGTGCCGACTCCGTGCACATCGACGTGCACACGGTCTTCTACGGTTCGGTCGAGCTGGCGCCGCTCAACGACGTGGTGGTGGCTGGCGTGCGCATGCCGCGCGCGCTCCTGATCCTTGGTGCGGTGTTCGCGGCCGACCTCGCCTTCGTCCTGGTGCTGTTCAAGGAGCTCAACCTCACCTCCTTCGACGAGGACTTCGCGCGCTCGATCGGCTGCAACGCCCGCCTCATGCACTACGGGCTGATGGTGATGGTGGCGGTGACCATCGTCGCGGCGTTCGAGAGCGTCGGCAGCATCCTGGTGATCGCGATGCTGATCGTGCCCGGCGTGGTGGCAGGCCTGTTCACCCGCCGGCTCTGGTCGCTGCTGGTGTTCGGCCAGGGGGTGGCGTTGGTATGCGCCGTCGGCGGACACGTCGGCGCGATCACGGTGCCCCGCTGGTTCGGGCTGGCCGACACCAGCACCGCCGGGATGATGACCGTGGTGGCCGGCGTCGTGGTCGTGGTGGCGCTGGTGGCCGCCCCGGAACGCGGCCTTGCCGCGCGAGCCCTCCACCGTCTCCGTGCTACCCGTCAGGCGCCGCGCCAGTCGAACACGACGCCCAGCATCTCCTTCTCGCGGCGGTAAGCCATCTCGTAGGCCTGCCTCATGTCCCGGTACGGCATTCGGTGGGTGATCAGCCGCTTCGGGGACAGGCGTCCGTCGGCCATCAGCGAAAGCACGTGCGCGCAGGAGTTGTTCCAGGAGAAACGTGCAGGCGTGTCCGGTTCTCCCGGAAAGCGGTAGCCGGCGCTGCCGTTGACCGCGATCAGCGAGATGCCCTTGTCGTAGAACCAGTCGAGCACCAGCGGGTTGAAGTCCAGCTTCTCCTCGCCCCGCCCCAGCAGGCTGACGATCGACACCCGGCCGCCGTTACGGACCACCTCCACCGATGTCCGATACGCGGGCCACGGGTTGGCGGTGAGAATCACCAGGTCGATGCCGACCCCGTCCGTGAACCGGTCCAGCTTCCCGGCCAGGTCCGGGTCGGACGACAGGAACGCCTCGTGGGCGCCCATGCGGCGGGCCATCTCCATGCGCACCGGGCTGTTTCCCAGGGCCACCACGCGCGCCCCGAACAGCGGTCCCAGCGCCACGGCGCCCAGCCCCAGCACGCCCAGGCCGACCACGGCGACGTTCTCGCCCGGCTCGAAGCCGGCCTTGCGGTAGCAGAAGCCGGACAGCGTGTAGAGGTGGGCCCAGACCGCGTCCTCCGGGTCGACCCCCGGCGGCACCTTGGCCAGGTGCTCGCGTTCGTCGAACACGTGCGCGGACGCATGACCATGACGGTCGGCGACGCGGTCCCCCACCGCCACGCGCGTGACGGCGCTGCCGACCGCGCGCACGATGCCCACGCTGCTGTCGCCGACCGGACGCGGATACTCGATCGGCTGCATGCCGTAGTCCGCCCCTTCGTAGTTGCCGCGGTCGGTGCCGATCTTGAGGGCCGACACCTCGGTGTCGACCAGGACCTCGTGCGGGCCGAGCCCATCCGGGTCCAGCTCCACCGGCTCGATGTGCAGGTCGCGCGGCCCGTGCAGAAACGCTTGCAGCGCCCTCATCAGGTCACCTCCTGTCGGTGGGGATACCAGCCGCCGCCGCCCGGCACGATCTGCCCGCGGCGCACGGTGGCGGCCGCGCGCAGGCAGCGCGTTCCGATGCGGTCCGTTCCCATGCTGTCGGTGAACACGAAGCGGCCCTCGCGCTCCTCCAGCACGGCGATGTCGGCGCGCGTCCCCGGCCGCAGCGTGCCGATCTCGTGGTCGCGGAGCAATGCCTTGGCGGGCGCCAGAGTCGATCGCTCGACCACCTCCTCCAGCGAGAGCCCCAAGTGCAGAAATTTGGACATGGTGGTAGGCATGTCGAACACCGGGCCGTTGACGTTCAGGGTGTGCAGGTCGGTGCTGATGGTCTGCGGCAGGAACCCCTGCTCGATCGCCGCATCGGCGACCTCCCACTCGAAGCTGCCGGAGCCGTGGCCGATGTCGAAGATGACGCCGCGCTCGGCGGCCTCCCGGACCGCGGGCCACACCCGGTCGTCGGGATCCAGGATGCGCTCCGAGCCGCCCTTGAAGCAGTGCGTGATGCAGTCGCCGGGCTCCAGCAGCTCCACGATCTCGGGCACCGGCATCGGCGTCTCGCCGATGTGCACCATCAGCATGGTGCCCGCCTCGCGCGCCGCCGCGACCGCGTCCCTGAGGTTGGCCCAGCCCGCCTCACCCTTGCCAATCAGGCGGCCGGTGGCGCGGATCTTCACGCCGACGGCGACGCCTGGGTGGGCGCGGATGGTCGCCACCACGCCTTCGGGATCGGCCAGCGCACGATCGAGCAGCTCGCCGGTCCGGTTGAACGTGGCCAGCCCCAGCGCCGACAGGTGGATGAGCGCCAGCACCTCGGTCTGCGCGGGGACGATCACGTCGCGCAGGAAGCCGGGAAAGTTGTGGCTGCCCGAGCTGCCGGTGTCGAGCATCGTGGTCACCCCGCCCGCGGCGCACAGCGGGTCCGGGTCGAGCCCGAGCGTCGTGTGGTCCCGGTAGGCATGCATGTGCAGGTCGACCAGGCCCGGCATCACCAGCCTTCCGCGCGCGTCGATCACGTGTCGGGCCTGCTCGGCGGGTATGTCCGGGCGGATGTCCGCGATGCGCTCCCCTGCGACCGCGACGTCGAGTCGGCCGCGCATCCTCTGCGACGGGTCGATCACCTCGCCTCCGGCTATGAGAACGTCGTACTTCAACCTCTGCCTCCGGTGACCAGTATGGCGCACCGATCGACGGAAGTGTTTCGACTGCCTTGGCAATGCATGGACTATACATGATATCAGACATAAAATATCCACATGAAAGCCATACAAGTGATGTTCGACGAGGCGCTGCTCGCGCGGCTCGACGCATCGGAGGAGGTGCGGCGGGAGGGACGCTCGGCGGTACTGCGGCGGGCCGCGGAGCAGTTCCTGCATCGCATGGAGCAGAGGTCCCTCGATGTCCAGTATCGGAAAGCCTACGAAGGGGTGGACGTCCTGGGTGAGGAGTTCTCGGGCTGGGAGCACCAAGGCGCGTGGCCCGCGAACTGAAGCGCGGGGAGATCTGGCTCTACGCGTTCAAGGCTCCTGACAAACGCCGGCCCGTGTTGATCATCAGCCGGCAGGCGGCACTCCGGTTCCTGCGAACGGCCCTGATCGCTCCCGTCACTTCGACGATCCATGGTTCTCCGGCCGAGGTGCTGGTCGGAGTCGCCGAGGGCCTCAAGCATCCATCGGCGGTCAATCTCGACCACGTTCAGACGGTGGAGCAGTCACTCCTGCACCAGTTCATAGGGACCGTCGATGCTGACACCATGCGGCGGGTCTGCCGGGCGCTGGCTGTCGCTACCGGTTGCGCCTGACCGCCGGCACTTCCTCAGAATCCGGCGCGCTTGTCGACGATGTTCTCAAGCGGCTGGCCCGTGAGGTAGCGCTCGAGCTGTTCCAGCGCGAAGGCATGGACCTCCGCCGGCCGATGCTGCGAGTAGCCGGCGCGGTGCGGGGTCAACACCAGGTTGGGCGTCGTCCAGAGCGGGCTGTCGTCCGGCACCGGCTCCTCCTCGCACACGTCCAGCCCCGCTCCCGCGATATTGCCGGCATGCAGGGCAGCCATCAGCGCCGGCTCGTCGATGATGCCGCCGCGGCTGACGTTGACCAGGTAGGCGGGCCGGGTCATGCGACCCAGCCCGTCGGCGCCGATCAGGTGGTACGTCTCCGGAAGCAGCGGGCAGGGGACCGCCACCGCCTCGGCGCGCTCAAGGAAGGAGGGGAGGCTCTCCCGCGTCGGCGGCAGGAACTCGTCGACGCCCC
>JAPOQV010000546.1 GCA_026710565.1 Spirochaetaceae bacterium
GCCCTCGCCGGCGCCCCCGCCGGCAGATTCCGCGGATGCGGCGGGCGGTAGTCCAGGTGGGAGGTGCGGATCTGGATGTTCCAGCCGATGGCGTCGACGACCAGCGGCAGCATCGCGGGGTGGTCGATCAGGTCCAGGAACGCGTCGTGATGGGCGAGCGCGTTGCGGACGGCGAACGGGTCGCCGGGACCCAGGCCCTTGGCCTTCCGCACCTTCGCGCCCACCTCGTCGACGGCCGCCAGCAGACGCTCCAACTCGTCCGGGCCGAGGAAGTCCTCGAGGACTATGAACCCGTTCTTGTCGAACTCGTGCTTCTGCGTTTCGGTCATCGCCGTCGCCATGACGTCCTCCCGTTCGGCGTCAGTAGGTCATGCGCCCCTGCAGGTACTCTTCGACGATCGGCCATTGCTCGGCGATGGCCATGATCTCGTCTCCGCCGTTCGCCTTCCAGCGGGCGGTGTACTCGTCCCAGTCGCCCTCCAGGTCCGCTTGGCCGGTGATCGCCTTGAGGTAGAACTCGTTGAACATCGTGTTCAGCGTCTCACCGTAGCGCCCGGTGATCGTCGGCATGTCGGTCTCGCGGAAGTGGTCCCACCGGTATGTGCGCATCTGCAGATCCGGCCCGCGGCCGTCCACGACGTAGTGGCTATAGAACATGGCTGTCTCGCGCCGTAGGCTGATCTGTGAGTCCGTCCACGGGGCGATGCCCGGATACATCGCGAACTCGCCGTCCTCCGGCCAGTCCCCTGAGGGTACCTCCTCCTTGGGCGTGCGCGTCACGCCTGACTTGAACGGCTCTCCCTGCCAGGTGAAGTGCACGTCCGGGATCCCGTACTGGCCCAGGAAGCGGCCCTCGGGATCGAGCTTGTAGTAGTCCAGGATCTGCAGGATCACGGCCAGCTTCTCGTCGCTCACCGAGCTGTTGATGAACAGGCCGCCGCCGAAGCCGATGCCGTCGTGGCTGGTCAGGTAGTTGCCGCCGCCCTGGATGCCCGCCGGCCCGATCGGCGGCGGCACCACGACCACCTCCGGCCCGGTGCCGAAGTCTTCCTCGCGCACGAACGCCGTGGGCGGCCGGTTCTTGATGCTGGGGTTGCCGGCGTACCCGGCGGAGGTCCCGAACGTGAGCCCGACCTGGCCGGCGTGAATCTTCTCCCACGCCTTGGCCATCGACAGGGTCGGGAACTCGCTGTCGATCAGGCCCATCTCGTACCACTTGGCCCCGTTGCGCAGGAAGTCCCGATAGCGATCGGAGATCGGCTGCAGGTGCGTCTGGCCGTCCTCGAAGTAGTTGGTGACGCCGCTGGCGCCGACGTTGAAGTTGTGGTGCAGCCCGAACGACCCCAGCACCGGCGCCCACATCCAAGAGAAATTGTTGTGACCAAGCATGGGAATCGTGTCGTCGCTGCCGTTGCCGTCGACGTCACCGTCGCGGAATGCGACCAGCAACTCCTCGAACCAGCTCAGCGGCAGGTCGATGTCGTAGGAGTACACGGCGCCCCAGGTGTCGAACGGGACCTTGCCTTCGTGGTAGCCGGGCAGGCCCATGCCGAGGCTCTCGGCCTGGTCGGCCCGGAACGAGGTCCAGATCAGGATGCCGTTGGCGTTCTCCAGGAAGCCGTTGATGCGCATCATCTCGTCCGGGTTGTCCGGGTTGCGGCTCAGCAGCCAGCCGAGCGGGCGCTCGTCCATCAGCGCCGTGTAGCGCGGCATGTTCTCGCGAATCAACGCGATCGGGATCGGCCGGATATAGCCGTCGGCGATCAACTGGTCGAGCTGGCCGATCGGAAACGCGTCGGGCAACTCGCCGGTGGCCAGCAGGATGTCCTCCTTCTCCTTCTCGTGGAACGGCCAGACGCCGTTGCTTTCGATGTTGACCCCGAACTTCTCCTCCAGGTGCTGCTCTCCGGCGGAGTCCGGGAACCGCGACATCCAGGTGATGGTCATTACCTCCTCGGCCATCCCTTCCTCCTGCCCGGCTGCGGTCAGCAGGGCAGCGGGGACGAGCCCGACGAGCAGTGCGAGCAGAGTCGTCGCGACCTTCTTCATCGGCATGGTCTTCATCGGCGTTGTCCTCCTTGCGGGACGACGTGCAGGCGACGACTTACGGCGGTCGCGCTCGCACGACCTCCTCACAGCGTGATGGGGCCAGTCTAACCCTTCAGCGAGCCGACCAGAATCCCCCGGATGAAGTAGCGCTGCACGAACGGGTAGACCAGGACGATCGGGCCGATGGTGAGCAGCGTGACGGCGCTCTTCACCGACACCATCGGCAGTTCCTCCACGTCCTCCTCGATCTGGATGAAACCTTCCAGCATGCGCCGGAACCGCTCCTCGGCGTCGAACACGATCTTGCGCAGGAGCAGTTGCAGCACCCGCAGCTCGTTGTCGGTCGTATAGATGAGGGCGTCGAGCCAGGCGTTCCAGTGGGACACCGCCCCCCACAGCGCCACCGTGGCGACCACGGGCTTGGCGACCGGCAGGATGATGTGGACCAGGATCTGCAGGTAGTTGGCCCCGTCGATGAACGCCGAGTCCTCCAGCGCCCGGTCGAGCGCCATCAGGAAGTTTCGCATGATGATGATGTAGAAGCCGCTGGTGGTCACCGGCAGGATCAGCGCCCAGCGCGAGTCGATCAGGCCCAGGGAGCGGATCAGCAGGAAGTTCGGGATCAGCCCGCCCGAGAAGAACATCGTGATCAGGATGTAGATGGTCACGAAAGTGCGCCCCGGCAGGTCGCGCTTGGACAGCGGGTAGGCCGCGCACAGGGTGAAGGCGACGATCAGGACGGTGCCGATCGTGGTGCGGTGGATGGAGTTGAGGTACGCGCGCCCCACGTCGTCGCGGGTGAAGACGAAGCGGTAGGCGCTGGTGTTCCACTCGTCGATCCAGATCGTGAAGCCGAGGGAGGAGACCGCGGTGTTGCCGGAGAACGACAGCAGGATGGTGTTCCAGAACGGATAGGCGATGCTCAGCGCGAACAGCACCAGCAGCAGGTGGTTGACCGCCTCGAAGGCGGTGCCGAGCGGCGTTCGCGAACGCAGCGTCCTCATCGCGCTTACCACAATCCGTACTCGCTGTGCCGGCGGATGATCAGGTTGGCGCCGACGATGAGGACGACGCCGACGCCGTTCTTGAACAGGCCGACGGCGGTGGCGAAGTCGTATTTGAACTCTTCGAAGCCCTTGCGGTAGACGTAGGTGTCGATGATGTCGGCCACCTCGTAGACCAGCGGGTTGTACAGGTTGAAGATCTGGTCGAAGCCGGCGTTCAGGAGCTGGCCGAGCTGCAGGATGAACAGGATGACCATCACGTACAGCAGCGACGGGACGGTGACGTGCCATGCCGCCTGCAGCCGGCTCGCCCCGTCGATGGCCGCCGACTCGTACAGCTCCGGATCGATCGACGACATAGCCGCCAGGTAGATGATCGAGCCCCACCCCACGCCCTGCCAGATGCCGGTGGAGATCAGCATGGGCAGGAACAGCGTGGGATCCGTGAAGACGTTGGGGACCGGCTCGATGTCGAGCAGCCGGTAGAGGTAGGCGGGCAGTCCTCGCTGTGGCGAGAACACCTCGATGACGATGGAGGACAGGACGACCCACGACATGAAGTGCGGCAGGTAGGAGATCGTCTGCACCGACTTCTTGAAGGTGGTGCTGCGGGCCTCGTTCAGCAGGATCGCCAGAATGATCGGCGCGGGAAAGCCGAAGCCCAGGCGCAGCAGGCTGATGACGATCGTGTTGCGCAGGATGCGCCCGAAGTAATAGTCCTGGAACAGGATCCTGAAGTGCCAGAAGTCGTTCCAGGGGCTGCCGAGGACTCCCCTGGAGAAGCGATAGTCCTTGAAGGCGATGGTGACCCCGTATATCGGGATGTAGTCGAAGATGAACAGGCTGGCCAGCGGAAAGAGGAGGAGCAGGTACAGCAGCCGGTAGCGCTTGGCCCTGCGCCAGCGCAGTTGTCCGACGCTCAGGGATTCGCCCGGAACCGGGCGCACGTCGGGCAGGCCCATCAGTCCGGTTCCGGCGCCGGATCGACCTCGCTCACTCGCAGCGCTCGGAGTCGGCCAGCGTGGCGCCCGACTGCTGGATCAGCTTGGCGACCAGCCCGGTCCAGCCGGTCTGGTGGCCGGCGCCCAGGCCGGATCCGTCGTCGCCGTGAAAGTACTCCGGGAACAGCAGCAGATCGCGCCAATGCGGATCGCGGTGGAACGGACTCCGGCCGCCGTGGAGCGGGCGCCTGCCCTCGCCGTCGGCCAGGAACAGGCGGATCAGGCGGCAGGACAGGTCGGTGGCGACCTCCTCCAGGTTCATCCAGCGCCCCGAGCCGGTGGGGCACTCCACCTTCAGATCGTCCCCGTAGTAGTGGTGGAACTTCTGCAGGGACTCGATGATCAGGTAGTTGATCGGGAACCAGATCGGGCCGCGCCAGTTGGAGTTGCCGCCGAACAGGCCGCTGGTCGACTCCGCCGGCTGGTAGTCCACGGTGTGCGCCTGGCCGTCCACGTGGAACGTGTACGGCTGCGCCCCGTGGAACTTCGAGACCGAGCGGATGCCGTACTCGGAGAGGAACTCCTGCTCGTTGAGCATGACCTTGAGCACCCGCAGCAGCCGCTCGCGGGTCAGGAGAGACAGCAGCCGCCGCCGGCCCAGGCCGGGCACGTCCACGCTGGCCATGCTGCCGGCCAGGTGCGGGCGGTTGTGCACGAACCAGTGCACGCGGCGGTCGAAGACCTCCAGGTCGTCGATCATGTCGGGCTCGATCGTTTCCACCGCGAACAGCGGCAGCAGGCCCACCAGCGAACGCACCTTGAGGGTCTGGGTGCGGCCGTCCGGCAGGTGCAGGGTGTCGTAGAAGAACCCGTCGGCGTGGTCCCACAGGCTGTGACCGTGGTGGCCGCCCTCGGTCATGGCATGGGCGATGCGCAGGAAGTGCTCGAACAGCTTGGTCGCGGTGTGCTGGTAGACGTGGTTCCGGCGCGCCAGCTCCAGGGAGATCTTCAGCAGCGTCAGGCAATAGGCGCCCATCCAGGCGGTGCCGTCCGACTGGTCGATATGGCCGCCGGTGGGCAGCACCGCGCTGCGGTCGAACACGCTGATGTTGTCCATCCCCAGGAAGCCGCCCTGGAACACGTTGTTGTCGTCTTCGTCCTTGCGGTTGACCCACCACGTGAAGTTCAGCAGCAGCTTGTGAAACACCCCTTCCAGAAACGCGGGGTCGGGACTGCCCGTGGCGTGGCCGTCGATCTTGTAGACGCGCCAGGCGGCCCACGCGTGCACCGGCGGGTTGACGTCGTCGAACGCCCACTCGTAGGC
>JAPOQV010000547.1 GCA_026710565.1 Spirochaetaceae bacterium
GGCCGGCGCGCGCGGGTCGACGGGCTGACGACTTCGACACGTTCACGAGCCCTTCCGCATGGTGCCGCCGGCGCGCGGGTCGCTCGGCCCGCGTCGGAGCCGTAACTTCGAGCGGTCGCACGACCGCTTCTCCGGGCACTCGTACACCCCGCCCGGCCGGCTCTCGCGCTACTCCGCCGTCGTGCTCAACCGCCTGGAGACGGGCGGCGCGGTGCTCACCGCATCGGCTCCGCTGTTCGCCGCCTACGGCCGCCACGCCGTCCCCGAGCACCGCCGGCTGATCGGCAACTGCCTGGCCCTGCTGCTGCCGCGCCCCCTGGTGCGCGCGCCGGACGCGCCGAGCGTGCTGGAGACCACCGTGATCAGGAAGGGCGCGGCCACCATCGTGCACCTGCTGAGCTTTGCCCGCGAACGGCGCGGCGACCTGGACATCGTCGAGGACCCCCTGCCGCTGGTCGACCAGCCGATCTCCATCCGCGCGAACCGGCCGCCAAGGAGCGTCGAGCTCGCCCCGCACGGCGAGCGGCTGGACCACGAGTACCGCGACGGCTACGCCACGGTGCGCGTCACCCTGCGCGACGGCCACGGCATGCTGGTGTGCCGATGATCACGATGCGCTCCGACTGGTGGGAGGCGGACTCCTACCTCCCCTGGATCGATCCGCTGGTGGAGGCGGCGTTCGGCGCGGAGATCGACCTGCACTGGAACCTGTACCTGCAGACCCACGCCCACCGCCTGCAGCACGGGCCGGGCTGCGAGGCCTACCCCAGCCCGCCTTCGCGCGCCCCGCTCTGGGCGGTCCTGGCCGAGCTGATGCCGAGCCCGCCCCAGGTCATCATCGAGACCGGCACCGGCATCGGCTACGCGACCGTGCTGATCGCCGAGGCGTTTCCGCGTTCGCGGGTGTTCACCGTCGAGCACGACGCCCAGCACCGCCGGATCGCCGAGCAGACGTTCGCGGAAGCCGGCGTTGCCGACCGCATCACCATCGTCCCGTCGATGGAAGAAGCGCCAATCGAGCGCTCCGACCTGGTATTCGTCGACGGACCGGTCGTCGACCCCGCTCGCCTGCGCGCGGACTGCCTGTTCGTCGACGACGCCGTGAAACGGACCTTCCGCAGCGCCGCGATCGCTGCCCTGCAACCGTTGCGTGCCCCGAGCTCAGCCCCCGCGACGGCCCTGGAGCACGCTCGCCGAATATACCGCGATGCCGTAGCCCGACTGCTGCGCGCAGCCCGGAACCGCTGACGCGGGCACCTCCGATTCCTCAGGATGGATCTGGTGAGGTTGCCGCTGACGTGTGCAACCGCAGGCCCAAGGCGCGCATGACCTTGAGCACCGTGGCGAACTCCGGATTGCCGTCGGGTGACAGTGCCTTGTACAGACTCTCCCTGCCCAGCCCGGCGTCCGCGGCCACCATCGTCATCCCCTTGGCCCGTGCGATGTCGCCCAGCGCCGCGGCGATCAGCCTCGGATCGCCTTCATCGAACGCCGCTTCGAGGTAGGCGACCCTGTCCGCCTCCGTCTCCAAGTAGTCGGCCGCATCCCACGGCCGGGTCGGTGTTTTGGCCATGTGCCCGCCTCCTCTCAAAGTTCCCGCGCTAGGTCGCGCGCTCGTGCGATGTCTCGACGCTGGCTGCTCTTGTCGCCGCCCGCGAGCAGTACCACCAGGGCGGATCCTCGTTGCATGAAGTACACGCGGTATCCGGGCCCGTAGTCGATGCGAATCTCAGAGACACCTCCGCCGACCGGCCGAACGTCTCCGAAGTTGCCCAACGAGAGCCGTCGCACGCGGATATTGATTCGAGCCCTCGCCTGCCTGTCCCGAAGTCTGCGGATCCATCTGATATAGGCCTCGGTCTGCCTGACTTCGATCACTTGAGGATAGCGTATCCCCCAGGATACGGCATGGCAAGTCCCCACGGGGGCCCATGCCGGCCATCGACGATCGCCAAGCGATCGGGCAGGCGTGGCGAACCGATCGGGCTTGGAGTCCGCAAATTGTCAGTTGACAGGCGACATCATAGAATCGGCTGGTGATCGCCGGTGATTCGCAGAACGCTGTTGGAGGACGATCCGTCTCCCTGGTAGCAGGTCGATCGTCCGTCATCTTGACGGACAAAACGATACTGATGAACTCCCAGCATCGACCGCCAAGACCTCCCGGGCTGCCTCTGACACCACCTCGGCTTCTGCGCCACATTGACTATGGGTGTGTGAATGGCTTTTGGCCCTACGTGACGCTCAGCGCGCTCTCGCCCACTCCCAGCGTGACGCTGGCCAGGCCGTTCAGGCCGGCGACGACCGGGTACGTCTTGCTCGGCGAGTCGCGCTTGGTGGGCATGTAGCGGGCCGTGGGCGGAAAGAAGGCATACAGCGCGGTGTGCCGGGGCCGGTCGGAGTGGTTCGGGCCGGAGCCGTGGACGATGTTGCTGTGGAACAGGACGGCGCTGCCGGCCTCCAGCGGCACGTCGCGGAGCTGTGACAGGTCGACGTCCTCGCGGTCGGTCTGCGCGGCACCGTCACGGCGGGAGATGTTGCCCCACTCGCCGACCGGCCAGCGGTGGCTGCCGGGGATGACATGAATACAGCCGTTCTCGGCATCGCTGGCCGAGATGGCGATGCTCAGGGTCACCAGATCCGGCGGCTCCAGGGGCCAGTAGGCCACGTCCTGGTGCAGCCCGTGCTGCGATCCGTGGCGCGCCGGCTTCAGCATCAGCGTCGACCGGAACAGCAGCAGCTCCGGGCCGAGGATCTCCGACACGACCGCCACCATACGCGGGTTGCGGGCCATGCCCGCGAACAGGTCGGAGACCAGGTCGGTGCGCTCGATCTTGCGCAGGACCGGGCGGCCGTGCTCTGAGCGCACGTCGGTGTGCGGCTCGAACTGGAACGTCGCCTCAGCCGGCGGGGTCCCCTCGCCTGCCGCCAGCTCGTGCAGCCGCTCGATCTCCTGCTGGGCGGCAGCTACTTCAGCCGGTCCGAGGACCTCGGGAATGACCAAGTACCCCTGCTCCTGAAACGCGGTCATGTCGGCGGTCAGATTGCTCGGCATCCGCAGTTCACCTGTCGCCACAGTACCGCCGGTGCAGGAACGGGATCAACGCTCCGCCTGCCGCAAGCGCACTCGGAGCGATTGTCACTCCCGGAGTGACCAATCAGGGCTGAATTCTCCTTCTGTGAAGGACAAATCAATCTACTCCAGCCCGGTCCCCTCGGGCAGGTCGCCCTCGATGATCTCCACGCGCAGGTTGTCCGGGCCTTCGATGAAGGCGACGCGCAGGTGCGGGCCGACGGCGGCCGGCTCGGTGTGGAAGCGGGCGCCGCGGCGCTTGAGGTCGGCGATCGCGGCGTCGTAGTCGTCGGGACGCATGGCGAAGTGATGGATGACCGCGTCCTCCGGGGTCGTGTCCGGGTTGGTCGGCGCGCGGTGGAAGACGTTGACGAAGGTGCCGTGGAAACCCAGGTGGGTGATCTTCGTGCCCTTGAACTCCCCGATCCACAGCCGGCGCGCGTCGAACATGCGTTCGAACCAGGCGACCGTGGCGTCCAGGTCGTTGGTCTGCAGGTGGACGTGGTCGTACGAGTATCTCATCCAGCTACGGTAACACGCCCGCCGGGCGCGTCAGCGCCCTCCGCGTCAAACCAGGCCGTGCTGGACCTTGAACGACGGCCAGCGCTCCTTGAGGTCGAAGAACGCCTCGAAGTCCTCGCAGCCCAGGAACGGGTTGGTGCGCCGCTCCATGCCGATCGTGGACGCGGGCCGGCAGCCGTAGTCGTGGCCGGGCCAGACCATGACGTCGTCGCCGGCGGCATCCAGCAGCCGGTGCAGGCTGTCCCACTCGGTGCGGGCGGCCTCGCGCCCGGAGGTGCCGCCGACCTTGCCCACGAACAGCAGGTCGCCGGTCAGGGCGAAGCGCTCGTCCGGCTCGAACAGCACGAGGTGGTCGTCGGCGTGGCCGGGGGTGTAGAGCGCGCGCAGGCGCAGCGCGCCGACCTCCAGCACGCCGCCGTCGTCCAGGCGATGGTCGGCGTTCGAGCCGAAGGCGACGAGCGGGGCGCCGGTGAGCCTGCGCGCCTCGTCGTTGCCATTGGTGTGATCGCCGTGGCCGTGCGTGTTGACCACGTAGGTCACCGTCAGGCCCTGAGCAGCCGCCCGCTCCACCACGGCCGCGGGATCGAACGAGGGGTCGAAGACCGCCGCCACTCCGGCCTCGCGGTCACCGACAAGATAGGCGAAGTTCCGGTCGCCGCCGGTCCGTATCTGTTCCAGGATCAATCGCATCGCACCTTCCCCACCATGACGCCGCCATTGTGGCACACTGAAGCGCCGGCCGTTACCCGGACGACACGGCCGCGCGCAGGAGGACGAGATGTTGAAAGTAGGGATCGTCGGCCTGGGAGGGATCTCCAGCTCCCACCTGCAGGCGATCGCGACGCTCGACGACGTCGAGGTGGTGGCGTGCGCCGATCTGCTCGAAGAGCCGCGCGCCCGGGTCATGAAGGAGTACGGCGTCGCCAGGGGCTACGCCTCGCATACCGAGCTGCTGGCCGACGACGAGGTCGAGGCGGTCGCCATCACCCTCGGGCACCAGCTCCACCACCGGCTGACCGTCGACGCCTGCCGTGCCGGCAAGCACGTGATGGTGGAGAAGCCGATGGCGCTCAACCGCCAGCAGTGCGACGAGATGGTCGAGGCGGCCGAGGAGGCCGGCGTGAAGTTGATGGTCGGCCTGACCCAGCACTTCGGCGGGCCGGCGATGAAGGCCAAGGAGATCCTGGACTCGGGCGAGATCGGACCGGTCGTCACCGCCGTCAGCTACATGTGCAAGAACTGGAACCACGCCACGCGGCGGCCGCAGTACCGCAGCCGATTCCACGGCGGCGGCATGTGGTTGACCAACGGCGTGCACGTCGTCGACCGGCTGACCTGGGTCATGGCATCGCAGGCCCTGTCGGTGTCGGCGGCGATCGGCACCCGCGCGCACTACCAGGCGGCCGACGACACGTCCACGGTCTTCATCCGCTACAAGAACGGCGCGGCCGGCATCGCCATCGCCGTGGCCTACGCCGACGGCGCGCCCACGCACGACTGCATCATGTACGGCACGCAGGGGTCGCTGCGCTTCTCGAGCGGCTCGGTGCAGCTCGGCAAGGACAACGAGTGGACGGACGTCCCGTTCGAGACGCCTCCGGCGGGCATGACCGAGCAGTGGCGAGCCTTCGTGGAGGCGATCAGGCTGAACATCGAGCCGCCCGCGCACGGCCAGTGGACGCGCCACATCATGGAGATCCTGTTCGCCGCCGAGGAGTCCGCGCTCACCGGGCGCGAGGTGATGCTGTCCGCCGGGCCGGCCTGGGAGACGCAGCGCGCCGGCGTGCCGGTCTCCGTCCGCCACGGCTGGATCTGAGCCACCCATGCCACGCACGTACGACGCCATCGTCATCGGCACCGGCCAAGCGGGGCCCACCCTGGCCGACGCGCCC
>JAPOQV010000548.1 GCA_026710565.1 Spirochaetaceae bacterium
GCTTCAGGTGGTGCTGGTGCGCGACATGTGGCTCACCGGCTTCGATGCGCCGAGCCTGCACACGATGTACGTCGACAAGCCGATGCGCGGGCATGGGCTGATGCAGGCGATCGCGCGGGTCAACCGGGTATTCCGGGACAAGCCGGGCGGCCTCGTCGTCGACTTCCTCGGGCTCGCGCACGAGCTCAAGCGCGCGCTCGCGACCTATACCGAGAGCGGCGGCACCGGCCAGACCGCGCTGAATCAGGCCGAGGCGGTGGCCGTGATGCTGGAGAAGTACGAGATTTGCTGCGGCCTGTTCCACGGGTTCGACCGCTCCCCGTGGGCGGCCGGCACCCCGCAGGAGCGCCTTGCGCTGCTGCCGGCGGCGCAGGAGCACATCCTGGCTCAGGAGAACGGGAAGGAGCGATGCGTACAGTCAGTGCGTGACCTGTCGCGAGCCTTCGCGCTCGCCGTACCGCACGACGAGGCGATGCGCATCCGCGACGACGTGGCGTTCTTCCAGGCCGTCCAATCAGTGCTGAGCAAGCGAGCCGCCGCCGAGGCGCGGCCCGAGGAAGAGCTGGAGCATGCCGTACGCCAGATCGTCTCGCGGGCGGTCGCGTCGGAGGGGGTGATCGACATCTTCGCCGCCGCCGGCCTGGAGAAGCCCGACATCTCGATCCTGTCGGACGAGTTCCTGGCCGAGGTGCGCGGCATGGAGCGGCGCAACCTCGCCGTCGAGCTGCTGCAGAAGCTGCTCAAGGGAGAGCTTGCCGCCCGCCGGCGCAAGAACGTCGTGCAGGCGCGGTCGTTCGCCGAGATGCTGGAGGAGACCCTGCGCCGCTACCAGAACAGGGCCGTCGAGGCCGCGCAGGTGATCGAGGAGCTGATCGAGCTTGCCCGCGAGATGCGCGAGGCCAGCGCCCGCGGCGACGACCTCGGGCTGTCAGAGGACGAGCTCGCCTTCTACGATGCGCTCGAAACCAACGACAGCGCGGTGCAGGTGCTCGGCGACGACACGTTACGGGACATCGCCCGCGAGCTGGTCGACACCGTGCGGAGCAACGTCACCATCGACTGGACGCTGCGCGAGAACGTCCGCGCCAACCTGCGGCGGCTGGTCAAGCGCATCCTGCGCAAGCACGGCTACCCACCCGACAAGCAGGAGAAGGCGACGCAAACGGTCCTGGAACAGGCCGAAGTCCTTTCGGCCGGTTGGGCCGCTTGACGCATGTGGTTGCGTCCCGTGGGATGCTCTGGGCGCTTCGCGAGTTGAGAATGACTCCGCGATGTAGAATCCTCGGCTTCATTCAACGTAAACAACGGCAACGCTAGAGATCGATTCAGAGAGGGACGATGAAGACGAATACCAAGCTCCTCAGATGAAGCACCTTGGGCTCATACCCAGAAGTAGGCTGAAAGACCTGCCAGCGTCCGTCAGAGCTGCTCACGAGTTGTGCTTTTTCCTCCACGATGAATGTGTGCGTGCGCTTGCCGAATACGAGGAAGCTGGCGCACACCGAGAAACGGTCCGATTCAAGAATGAGGATGACTTTTCCAGGTTCGAAGAGCTGGCCGAAAACAATGACGACACTATTTCCGTTATGCAAGAACTCGGATATCATCACGCATCCAAGAAAGTAATTCTCAATACGATTTCCATGGCGATGATATCTGATTGTCTGCATCATATCTACGAGGCGCTGACGTGTTTCGAGAAGCGAAAGAGTATTGTCGGATTCAATCTCCTGAGAAAACCGCTGAAGGAAAACCTGCTTTACCTTTCATGGATGCACGGACGGCGCGACGAATTCTATTGTCAGTTCATGCAAGGAGACTCCAAGTACTTGTCGCAGTCGAAGATCGGCGCCGATAGGCGGGGGATCTATTCGGACGCCATTCAACAGATGCCTCAGGGCGATGTGTTTGATGCCGAGCGAATCGAGAGCCTGATATATGATAGAAGCGACAGATACGGGTTTGAATTGTTCTTTCAGCACGCCGTTCATTTGGTAACCATAAGGTATCCCGAGCTCCGAACAGAACCAGAGAATTTCAATTTCATATTCAAAGATCCGCGGGATGATGATCTGTACGAAGTGATCTATAGCAATCTTCCATACCTGATGTTGTTCATGTCGCATGTTGTTATGGGTGTCTTTCATCAGATGCGCGCAATGGACGAGACGTCGAGGACGCTGTTTCGGATTCGGTCGATGCTAGCGTACTCTCTGATTGTGTTTCCTGAGGACGATGATGTGCTGCAGCGGTTTCACAAGACCATCCGCGATCTTCCTAGATGTCGCAATTGTAATAGAGAGTGCAAATTGACGCCATACAATCTGTCACAAATGTTGTTTAGAGCGGTGTTCCGATGTACCTATTGCCGCAAGAAAAACCCGTTCGTGTTCTTTCTACTTCCCGAATACGAATATGCATTTGAAGAAGATAGTCCAGGTTAGTTTGTGGATGCTGGCAGTGATCGAGGATCTGATCGAACTCGCCCCCGAGACGCGGGAGTGCGACGCCCGCGGTGACGAGTTCGGGCTGTGAGAGGATGAATTCGCGTTCTACGACGCGCTCGAGTTCAGCGAGAACGCCGTTCAGGTGCTTGGCGCGAGACGCCACGCGAGATCTCCAGCGAAGTGAGCCACATCGTGCGGCGCAGCGGCACCATCGACTCGACGCTGCGGGACCTCCCCGCCGCCACCTCCGCCGGCTGTTCAGCGCATCGTGCGGAAGCACCGGTACGCGCCCGATGGAGGGTCAGGAGCCAGCGCCGCGAGCCCTCGCTTCCGGATTGATACCGACGAAGAGCACGCCGGCAACGGTGAATAGTTGCGTCAAGCCTGGGGGCGTTCCTGTTCGCGGAGTCTGATGGAGGTCATCCGGTATTGCTGCTCCAGGTTGACCCAGAACGCCGCCGAGATGCCGAGAACCTTCTCCAGGTCGAGGGCCGTGCCCTCGGTGATCGCCTTTTTCCCGTGGATGATCTCGTTTACGACCTGCACGGGTCGTCCTATGCGGGCTGTCAGGTCCGTCTGGCTCATACCCCGGGCGGCGATCTCGTCGGCGAGTGTCTCGCCTGGTGGGATGGGTAGGTCGGAGTAGATCTCGCTACGGTCGTCAGTCGTCATGTGGTTGCTCACCTCCTCCACGATCACTCAGGGCATATGACTCGGTACGACTCTTGTTTGTCGATAGCGCGTGGGCCAAAGTACCCCGGAGGCTGCGGTCGGGTCGGGGGTCGGCCGGTCGCTCCTGGAGCGGTCCGCCGCCGAATCCGTGGTGGGTGCCACCTCGGGCAGCTGTTCCTGCTGCCGGACGGATCGCTGAGGGAAGGCTCGGTGACCGACCTGCCGCTGTGGGAATTGGCCGTGAACCAGCGCCGCGAGCCCGCCTTGACAACCCCACCTTACCATATCGTAGCCTCTGGCGTAAGGTGCGCTCAAGGTAGCACGATGGTAGTGAAGATCAGGGCGAAGCGGCAGGTGACCTTTCCTGCGGCCGTGCTGGGCGTGGGGCCGGGCGACCGGCTCGAGTTGCAGGAAGGCCCCGACGGCTTCTTGCTCCGGCCGCAGCGCATCGACTTCGCCAGCTTGGCGCCGTTGCGGGACAAGATCCGGCGCGATCCCGGTCCGTTCGAAGTGGAGGAATTCAGGAATCAGCCGCATGACCCCGCGCTTCGGGATTGATTTGATACGTCGATCCTGGTGAGGCTGCTGACCGGCAAGCCGGAACAGCTCTATATGCACCGTGTGTGAGCGCCCTTCGAACGCTGATCGAAGGGCAGGGCGCGCAGATCCTCGTCTCCGACACCGTGATTGGCGAGGCGTAGGTCGCCGTGCAGCACCACTATGGCGCGGCGAAGGCCGACGCCCGTACCGGAATGCTCAAGGTGTTGCGAAGCGGCCTGGTCTCGCCGCTCAATGGCCAGTTGGTACTCACGGCGATCGAAAGCCATTCCGGTGCGGGGCTGATCGATCGGCTCATTGCGGATGACTATCGGCGTGCCGGGGGGTGCTGACGCTGACACTGGACAGAAAGATGTCGGCTTTGCCCACGGCACAGCTACTCGTCACCACCCCGGTCTCTTCGACACCGTGACCGGCGGGATGCGGCGTTCGGGCTCTTCCTCGGCGCTTGAGCGACGATCGGGACAGGAGGGGTCCGTATGAGCGACATCTCGCGCGAGCGAATCACGAAGATCGAGAGGATCGGGGTGCACAGCCCGCGTCCGCGGGACATCGGCTTCAATTCCCGCAAGGGCGCGCACGGCCCGGTCGTGCACGACTTGGTGCTGCGCGTGCATATCGCGAGCGGGGCGGTGGGCGTCGGCTGGTCGCGGCTGGAGCGGGCGGACGCCGAAACCCTGGTGGGGCGGCGGCTGGGGGAGCTGTTCCGCCTGCCGGACGGCTCGCTGGCAGACGGCGCGGCGATCGACCTGCCGCTGTGGGACCTCGCTGCCAGGCTTCAGGGCGTGCCGCTGTACCGGCTGCTGGACGGGCGGGGCAGCCGAGCCGTCGAGCTCTATGACGGTTCCATCTACATCGACGACCTGGACGCCGACGACGACGAAGCGCGGGAGATCTTTCGCGAAGAGGTGCGCACCGGGCACGACTACGGGTACCGGAACTTCAAGATCAAGATCGGTCGCGGCGCGCGCTGGATGCCGACCGCCGCAGGGCTGGAGCGCGACCTGCTGGTGATTCACACGGTGCGCGAGGCGGCCGGCCCAGACGCCAAGATCATGGTGGACGCCAACAACGGCGGCACCCTCAACAGCACCAAGGACACCCTCGACGCGTGCGCCGACGCCGGCATCTACTGGTTCGAGGAGCCGTTCGCGGAGGATCCCGAGCTCAACGCCGACCTGCGCCGGTTCATCCGGGAGCGCGGCTACGCGACCCTGGTGGCCGACGGCGAGTCGGGCCCGCCGCCTCCGAGCTTCTTCGCCATGGTGGAAGCCGGGGACATCGACGTGGTGCAGCATGACTTCCGCTACGAGGGGCTCTCCTGGTGGAAGGCGACCGCGGCGCGCATCGAGCCGTGGGGCGCGCGCTGCGCTCCGCACTGCTGGGGCTCGATCGTCGAGCGCTACGCGCACGCCCACTTCGCGGCGTCGGTTCCCAACTTCGCCCTGCTGGAGGCGGCCCCGGCCGACACCGAGGGGCTGCTGCTGGACGGCTGGGAGCAGCGTGACGGCAGGCTGCTGGTGCCGGATACGCCCGGGAGCGGCTTCGACCTGGAGCCGGAGCTGATCGAGCGTGGGGTCCGCGCCGATGACGGCTACCGCGTGGAGGTGTGATGATGGGCACCAATCTTCCGCCGCCCCAGTTGGTGTTTTCAAGCTCGCAGCCGCCGAGCCAAGGCCCGACGAACTGGGAGCATCTACGTTAGGTTCTGGCAAGGCCAATAACCTGACGAGGTGGCGAGAGTATGATCCCGTGCTCACACGGGGCCGGGCAGGCCGGAGTCGGGGCCTATAGACAACGACGGCAGAGGGACGACGGACGGACGCGTCCGCGGATAGACCTCAATAGCATTTGGAACAACACATGGATTCTACGGTATCGCGACTAAAATCCGCCTTGTACTCCCTAACGGAACGGCTAGTTGAGCTAATTCGAACTGTCCCCATTGAGCGGCTTGAGAGGTACAGCGGAGTACTCTTTATCGCTCCTGACTACTACTGGGGCGAAGCTTCCGCCGAACAGTTGAACGAACAGCTTCAAATCAAGCGGGACTACGACGTCTGGATTCAATCTTTTCAGTTATTGTTTCGCGGTTCGTCGGACGACTTGACGAGAAGAATCAAAGAGTATGACAAGGAAGTGAGAACTTGGATAGAACTGGGAGAGAACTGGTCGCTAACCTCCAATCGAGATGATAACGCAGAGAAGATGCGCGCAGCATCGAAGCAGCTCGAGGACCTGCTGGCAATAGTCGCATCTACAGACGGTGAGAGAATATTGGTCCCCGATACGAACGCGATCGCGAACGAATCTGATCCCACCAAGTACCGACACATCGCGGGACACAATACTTATGTCTTCTTGCTTCTTCCGACCGTTCTCGCCGAGCTCGATGCGCTAAAAAACGCCCACCGAAATCCGGATTTCAGGGAAAAAATAAGGAGAGCGATCGCGCGAATCAAGGGATGGCGTACCCAAGGAGCTCTCCTTGCAGGAGTAACCGTTCACAAGACGGTAACGGTCAGGGCGATAGGCACCGAACCTGACATGAAAGACAGTTTGTCGTGGCTTGACAAGGAAAACCGAGACGATCGCATCATTGCCAGTGTGCTTGAGGTCCAATCCGATCACCCTACTTCGGATGTCATTCTGGTAACGGAAGATGTGAACCTGCTGAACAAAGCTGATCTGGCGTCGATAGCAGCAAGGGAGTTTAGCTGAGGAACATGACAGGCACCACACAGTATTCGCTTGATGTAGGCTCGGCAAAGGAAGATTCCGATAAGGGGTCAAGCGGAGCCGCGAGTTGGGTGCGCCACGGCAAAAGGAGGCCGAAAGATTCGAGAGCTCGTGTTTCGGCGACGCAGGAGCGCGCCGACCAATCCGACTGCCCCAAGAACAGCTTGGAGCACGAAAAAGGAACGATCGCACGTACACGCGTGGGGCGTAGCGGCGTGACCGACCGCGAGATCGGCTACCAGCATACGGGCCGGAGCTTCGCATCTCCATTTCGCTGCCGCCGCTATGCTGGGGGCATGAACCGCCGGTGGGAGGAGCGCGGCGTGCGCGCCGATGACGGGTACCGCGTGAAGGTCCAGGCGTGAAGATCCTGGTCACGGGCTCCAACGGGCGCATCGGCGCCAACCTGGTGCGGCGGCTGCTGGGCCAGGGTCACCGGATCCGCGGCTTCGTGTTTCCCGGCGACGCCAGCCGGGCGCACAAGCTGGACGGCATGGCCAACGTCGAGCTGGTGGAGGGCGACCTGCGCGACTGCGCCGCCGTGGAGCGGGCGGTGCGGGGCGTCGACGCCGTGTATCACATCGCCGCCGCCTTCGCATCGCCGCACGACCACGTCGAGTACCTGCAGATCAACGGGTTGGGCACACTGCACGTGCTGGAGGCGATCCGCGCCTACGCGCCGGGGCTGCATCGCCTGGTGTACGCCTGCACGGAGGCGGTGTACTGGCGTACGGAGGATGACGGCCGCCTGTTCGAGCGGCCGATCCGGGAGGACGAAGTCAGCCCCCGCATCAAGATGCCCTACTTCCTGACCAAGTGGATCGGCGAGGAGCTGTGCATGAACTACCACCACCAGTACGGGGTGCCGACCGTGGTGTGCCGCTTCACCACGGTGCTGGAGCCGAGCGAGCTGCTCGACGCGGAGGGCACTCCCCGGAACTGGAGCGTGGCCCGCGCCCGCCGCGAGCTGCAGGGGCTGTCCGATCCGTCGCCGGCGGCGCGGGAGGCTCTGCGGCAGCTCGACGCGGCGTGGCAGGAAGGCACGCGCCTGCTGGTCAGCCGCTGTCCCGACGGGCGCTCGTTCAAGCAGGAGCGGGCGGACGTGCGCGATATCGCCAAAGGGCTGGCGCTGGCGCTGGATGCCGAGGCAGCCGTGGGCGAAGCGTTCACCCTGGGCGGCCTGTTCACGGTGGGGGAGGAGCTGCTCCCGGCCCTGGCCGAGCGCCTCGGCGCCGAATATGCCGACGTGCGCATGCCGTCCCCGAACTACTTCGAGTTCGACCGGACCAAGGTGAGCGAGCTCCTCGGCTACACGCCCGA